>JBLHWR010000077.1:0-9862 GCA_047629275.1 Gammaproteobacteria bacterium | reverse complement strand
TCGTTTAGATGGCTGCTAACCATGCTGGTGATTAGCTTTATCGGCCTGGGTTATTTGGGTGCATTACCACCAACCGAGTTACGTACTTTTTTTGCGCAAGTCTTTAGTGTTGGTTATTTTGGTTTCTTCCTAGGTATTTGGTGGATTAGTAAAAACGAAAAAACGAAGCCTGTTCCAGAGAGGATCCTTTAATGAAAAGGACGCTAATTGTTATGGCTGGTCTGTTGTTGCCAGTGATGGGTTTTGCTGCCGGTGGCGGTGCTTCATTTCCAAACGATGATATTACAATCGATTGGGACGATAAGGTCTCCATGCAACGGGGTGCTCGTACGTTTGTTAATTATTGTATGAGCTGCCATGAAGCATCCTATTCGCGCTATAATCGAGTTGGAGCGGATCTTGAAATTGACGATGCTCAAGTTTTAGATAACCTCATTTTTACCACTGATAAGGATGGTGGGAAAACTAAAGTGGGTGCATTAATGACTAATAACATGACCGCTGACTATGCCGCTCAGGCTTTTGGTACAGTACCTCCAGACTTAAGTTTGATAGCGCGATCACGTGGCGTTGATTGGCTCTATAATTATCTTCGTGGGTTTTATATTGACGAATCAAGGCCCCTTGGCATGAACAATGGCGTTTTTGTTAAAGTGGGCATGCCGCACGTGTTGGCTGAATTACAGGGTTATCAAGTACCTAAAATGGGCACACGCTTAAATAGTGATGGTGAGCAGCATGAAGTCATTGTTGGCTTTGATATAGTCGAACCGGGCACACTCTCTAAATCTGAATACGATCAAACCATTTATGATTTGGTTGGATTTCTTGATTACGTGTCAGAACCTTATCGTCAAACCCGTCAAAATGTGGGAACTGGCGTTATTATATTTTTATTACTCTTCCTGATTTTGGCTTATTTCCTTAAGAAAGAATTTTGGAAGGACATAAACTAACCAAGGATTTAAATATGTCAATAGTGGCGAATCGTCGTTCGGTAATGAGTTGTTTTTCATCACCGGTTGATCCCGAATGTCATCGTGCACGTATTGTCCTCGCAGAAAAGGACATTACGGTAGAAATCCATGATGTTGATATGGATAACTTGCCTGAGGATTTAATTGATTTAAATCCTTATGCAACAGTGCCCACAATGGTTGATCGTGACCTTGTACTTTATAACGCGCGAGTATTGATTGAATATCTGGATGAGCGTTTTCCGCATCCACCGTTGATGCCGGTTGATCCCGTGTCACGCGCTAAAAGTCGTCTTGCTTTGTTTCGTATAGAAAGTGACTGGTTTACTTTGTTGAACGATATAGAGAAAGGTACGGAAAAAAAGAAGGAACAAGCCAAAAAAGCGTTGACAGAAAGTCTAATTAATTCTGTTGATGTGTTTGCTGTAAAGCCTTACTTTTTGTCGGACGAATTTAGTTTGCTGGACTGCAGTATTGCACCGATTTTGTGGCGCCTGCCTTACTACGATATCGAACTGCCACCTTCGTGCAAGCCAATTACAACCTATATGAAGCGTGTTTTCTCGCGCCCTTCATTTCAGGCTAGTTTGTCTGAACAAGAAAGAGATATGGTTGCTTAATCGGCTCTAGTGGTTATTTAATTCCTATGACTTCTAGTAAACCTTATCTGATTCGCGCTCTTTACGAATGGCTATTGGAAAATGATACGACCCCGTATTTGTTGGTTGATGCCAACTTTTATGGGGTAATGATCCCTCAGGGCACTGCGAACGATGGTAAGGTTGTTCTCAACTTAAAACCCAGTGCTATTGAATCATTAGAGTTCGATAACGAATACATTGCTTTCTCGGCTCGATTTGGTGGTGTAGCCCAAAACGTCTATTGTCCAATGACCTCTATTTTGGCAATTTACGCTCAAGAGAATGGTGAAGGTATGGCGTTTAATGAAGAGCCCCGTCCAGATCCTGATCCAGATACTACCAAGGCCATTGGAAAGTTGACTGGTGTAAAGCAGGGTGCTAAAACAGTTGAGCCGAAAAAAATAAATCGTCCAAGTTTGAAAGTCGTTAAGTAGTGCTATCAGCTGGACCGAGTAGCTGCAGATCAAGTAATTCGCACAAAACGTGAATGATTAAAAGGTGGACCTCCTGAATTCTGGCCGTAACATTTGATGGCACTCTAATTTCTACTGAACTACTGTTTATTTCTTGTTCAATTAAACCCCCGTCCTTTCCAGTCAGCGCAATGACTGCTATGTCATAGTCATTTGCAGCTTTAATAGCTTCAACAATATTGGCAGATTGTCCACTTGTGCTAATCGCCAGCAGTAGATCTCCGGGTTGACCAAGTGCCATAATTTGCTTCGAAAAGATTTGGCTATAATCATAATCATTAGCAATCGATGTAAGGGTTGAACTGTCAGTCGTCAGCGCTATTCCAGGCAGGCCGGGGCGATCACGATCATATCGATTGAGTAACTCTGACGAAAAGTGTTGGGCATCACCAGCCGATCCACCGTTGCCACAACTCATCACTTTGTTACCATTAAGAAGCGTTTGATTTAATAAGGCAGATGCCCGTTCGATTAAACCACTAAGTGCAATTTCAGAATCTTGTTTAGTTTCGATACTAGATTGAAAAGCTAGCTTTATCTGATTTTCTACATCACTCATGAAATTGTCCCTCATTAACTTTCAGCCTTGTATATTGTGTCGAGTATTAAGCCATTTTATTCTGCATAAAAGGCATTTTGAATCCACTCTATATTAAGAGCAGAAAGCGATGACTCAAGTTGTAAGATTAGCGCATCGAAGCGCATTGGTTTTTGGGCTATAGCCGGAGTCGCTGCAATATAACACTGAGCAGTCTTTATAATCTTTTGTTGTTTTGCTGGTGGTATTGCAGAAACCGCGCCGCCAAACGAATTACTCTTGCGAAACTTGACTTCAATGAAACACAAAACTTGCTGATCAAACATAATAATGTCTATCTCACCAAATCGAGAGTGATAATTCTGGTCGAGTAATTTCAGCCCCTTTTTCTTTAAGTAATCTCTTGCGAGTGCTTCATAACGTTGTCCGATGAGGGTGCTGCTATTCATATCGATTTACTTTGCAGATAAGTGACTACGGACCCTTTAGTTGTTCTGCGAGGCCTTGTTTATAAGTCGCTATTAATAGTGATCGTTTAACTTGGCCTTTATTATCAACTGTCAATACGCCAGTATGTTGGAGCAAAGATTTCTGTGGGTTAATTTTTAATCGATAGAGGGATGGAATCAACCGGTAAGCATCTATGCCCAGCGCAAATAATCGACTAAACTGATTGCTGCTATCAGGCCATAACTTCGAAACATTCTGATAGTCTAGGTTGTTTTCATTATTCAACATCCATGGGATTTCGACGAACAAAATATTATCCAAATCACGATCATCGTTGGCATTGGCAATTCCAGAAGAAATATGTGAGGTAGCAAAAACTGGCAAACTCTGGGCATGATGAAATTTTAGTTGCGGTTTTATGAGTCTGGCTTGGCGAGAGTTCGCTGCTACAAAAATCATATCAACATCCTGCCGACGCCGAGGTTCAAATTTGACTGACTGCCCAATCACTTGCTGAATCATCGACCTACGCAAATTACTAGTGGTTAGGTTTAAAAGCTTTTTGATCGAAATGGCGTAATCACTTTTCTGTGAAGGGTAGGTTTGGCTGCCAACGACATGACCACCGAGGGCTTCGAATCTAATTTTAAACGCTTGGTGTAGTCGTTTACCCCATTTTGTGTCTGGTACTAGGGTGATAGCATAATGCTTACCTTGTGCTAGGGCGAAGTCAGCAATTTGTTCTGCTTCATCTTCTGGGCTTAAGCCAAACTGATATAAGTTTGAAGTAGATGGTTTAGATTCGTCGCCATAGTTTAAAGCCAACGTCGGCACTTCTAGGCTCTCTTGGGTTTGTAATAACTCGACTAGCTCCTTATTAATAGGGCCAACAATAAAGTCAGCACCATTTTCAATTGCCTGGCGATATTGAAGATTAAATTCAGTAACATCTGTACTGGCATCGATGATCTCAAGTTGAGCTTCAAGTGCTGGGCTCTGATTTAAATTATCTTCGTAGTAGGCATAAAGAAAGCCGTTTTGTATTGCCTTAGAAATTTGCTCAAGCCGACCTGACAACGGCAACATGAGAGCAATTCGCTCAGGTTTAATGTTGATTTTCTTACTTTCTTCCAACAGGTTGAGCGCGAATAGCTTTCCCGCAGCGTGTTCGTTATAAATCTCATACCACTTGTTTATCCAGGGTTGGATTATTTTTGGCTGCATGTCTGAACGTCGTGCGATTAGATTCAATTCTAACCAGCCACGGAGTTGGGCACTTTGTGGTTCCGACAGTTCTTTTACGATGGAGCTTTCTGGTATTTGATTGAGTGCATCCCAGATAAAATCATGGTTTAGTTCAATCTCTGCCTGAGTTTTCAAATAGCGACTAATTTGAATTCTCAGTTCAACACTTTCTTTAGGTTTGCCTATCGCAAGTACGCTTTTTGAACGTATATTCAAAGCCAGTACTTTATATTGCCAATCGACAATTGCTTCGATTGATGGCAACTCTAATAAGCTTTGATAGATTTTACCCTCGTGAAAATAAGAACTAGCCAGCAGGGTGGTTTTATAGAGTTGATCTTGTTCGAGGATATCGCTTTCCCGCAATGAATCGAACAGAGTCGGTATGTCTGAGAAGTTGCCAGCTTGATAAAGCATGAAGGCAGATTTAATTAAAAAAGATGATCGCTCGGGCTGGTCACTTTTAAGAGCTAGTTCTCGGTAAGCAAGTGCTGCATCTGACCAGTATTGATTAGACTCAAGTTCAATGGCAGCCAGAATTGCTTCAGTCATCGCTGTTACTGCTGGATCAATAGTAGTGTCTAGGTTGTTGTCTGGTAATTCTATTTGGACCGGCGGTTGGGTCGGAGTTTGACACCCCGAAATAGCGATTATCAGCATTGCCGAGAGTAATAATTTGAGGCAAGGAAGTTTCATCGATCGACTGCCGTTTGAAAAGTAAAAGTGAAGTGCGAGGTAAGTTAAAACTGCATATTAGTGTACACTCTTTCGCATGACTGGCGTACTTTATATTGTAGCAACACCCATCGGTAATTTGGATGATATCACTTTGCGTGCTATCGAGATATTGAAGCAGGTTGACGTTATCGCAGCTGAAGATACTCGGCATAGTATTCGGCTTTTGAATCATCTGGGTATTCGCAATAAGCTGATGTCACTTCATGAACATAATGAAAGGGATAAGATCGACGGTATCATCGATGACCTGAAGCAAGGTATTAATATTGCTTTAATTTCTGATGCGGGTACGCCTTTGATTTCGGATCCAGGCTATCCATTAGTCAAAGCGGTTCAAGATGCGGGTCTTCGGGTCAGTCCAATTCCTGGTGCCAGCAGTATTATTGCCGCTTTAAGTGCTGCAGGAATGCCCACGGATCCATTTACTTTTTATGGTTTTCTTTCACAAAAGAATTCGGAAAGGCTATCGAAACTTAGTGCTTTAAAACAGCAGCATGGCACCTTGGTTTTTCTTGAGTCGACTCATCGAATCGAACGCATGCTGGAGCAACTGTCTGAACTATTTGGTGACAATCGTATTGTCGTCGCCAAAGAATTGACCAAGAGCTTTGAACGTTTTCTGTCAGGTACGCCATCGGAAATTCTGTTAATAATGCAGCAAGAGCCTGCGTTAAAAAAAGGTGAATTCGTGGTATTGATTGATAATCCAGTCACTATTAGCGAAAAGAACTTGAGCGATGAAGATATTGAGATTTTGAAGCTATTGTTGGAGGACCTTCCACTCAAAAAAGCGGTGCAAATCTCAACCCGTATTAGTGGTAAAAAGAAGAATGATATTTATCAACAGGCGTTGCAGTTAAACGAGCTGGCTTCCTAAGTTGTTTGCTTATCAGCCGCCTTTGACAGGCGCTAGAACGATGATGTCATCGCTTTCACTAATGAGAGTTGATGCCAATTGTTCTACATCTATTTTGTTGTCGTTGTGGAGCACCAGATATGCTCTGTCTTTGGGTAGTGGGAGTTTTGTGAGTAGTTGCTCTAATGTTTCCCCCAATTTGAAATTAAGGGGGTAATTGCCAGCGCTGTTACCTGCTGGCATATAGTGGCGTAATTTACCAAAGACTTTAATCGTTACCTGCATTTTTATTTATCAGTAGTCGTTTGACTAGGTCTCATTTTGATTGGGTTCAGACCGACTAAGTCGATCTCAATTAAGTCCAAGACGAGCCAGCGTGTCAGCTTTTGGACGTCCTTCTTCATCCCAACCCCGAAGTTCATAATATTCAGGTAGCATTTCGCCAAGCCGGCATACGAGTCCTTTTCCTATACCAACCTCGGCTGGTTCTTCGAGGATTCGTTTAGGCAGGGTATCGTCAGCCCTGCTAAGTCCCGCTAATAAATTGAATTGACGCTCTAAATTCCAGATACGCTCGCCGGTTTGCTTTAATCGGTCCATGTCCCAAGTACCTTCACAAGCGCCGTCAACCAGCTCGAGGTAATCGCTCAAGGTCCAGCCACAACCACCAGGAAACAGACATAGACCGCTAGAATCAATGAAAGAAATCTCATCTTGCGAGTTTTTAACTATCGCGGCTTTACCTTCAATTTCGGTCGTATCAAAGTCACTTTCATAGGGGTCTGCACGCATATGACAGGCACCCCGATTATTGGTTGCGTAAGCAAGACCCATACCTTGCATGCTGCGACCATCGTATCCAGCAAACTCTTGACCCTTCACCGACATGGATAATTCAGGATGACCATATTTTGCCGTGAGTCGCTTTGAGCCCATCGCAATCTCTTTACCAAAGCCTTCGCTACGAGCGGTCATCTCTGAAATAGTGACTAATGCCTGAGCCGAACCAAATTCTAGTTTGAGGCCACCCGTATCCTTTTCAGTAATGGCACCAATGTCAAATAATTCCATTGCTGCTGCAATAGTGCCACCGAGAGAAATAGGGTCCATGCCATATTCATTACAGAGGAATCCAGCGTAGGTAGCTGCGTCAATATCATCGACACCGCAGGCTGCGCCCAATGCATAGGCAGATTCATACTCCAGACCACCAGAAGCTTTGTGATACTGAGGCTTATCCTTAACTGAAAAGTGTGTTGGATCTATTTTGCATATTCGACCACAGCCAATGGTGCAACCAAAACAGGCACCGTTGGTAATCAAGTTGGTATGGCCATTTTCATTGGGTGATTGCATTGCACTTGGATTGAGTTTTTCAGTACCTTCAAACCGAACTTGTCGGTTATTACGGGTGGGTAAACTACCAATACTGTTAGTGACGTCAATCATATCTAGCGTGCCATCGCGTGACATACCTTCACGATCGTTCATACGGGCATTAACCGCATTCACTGTTTTCATAAAATGTTCGGGGTTGGCACTCTTTACGCCGACTGTGCCACGGACTGCAATTGTTTTAAGGTTCTTTGAGCCCATCACAGCTCCGACACCTGAACGGCCTGCCGCTCGGTGCAAGTCGTTTACAATGCAGGCATAACGGCATAGGTCTTCACCTGCCTGACCAATAGAAGCAAAGCGCATTAATGGATCGCTATACTTTTTTTGCAGAAGGCCTTCGGTTTCCCAAACAGTTTTACCCCAGACTTCATTCGCATCGCAGAGCTCAACCTTTTCGTTTTCGATATGCAGATAAACTGGCTTTTCAGATTTGCCTTCAATAATAACTAAGTCATAACCCGCTAGCTTGAGTTCGGCGCCAAACTTACCGCCTGAGTTGGAACAGGCAATCGCATCGGTTAATGGGCCTTTGGTGATGACTGACCAGCGGCCACCCGTTGAAGCCATAGTGCCAGTTAAAGGGCCTGTCGCGATAACGAGTTTATTCTCGGGAGAAAGTGACTCGACGGCAGGATCCATTTCTTCGAGCAGGTACTTGCTGCCAAGTCCGCGTTGCCCCAAATATTCATTAGCCCACGCCATATTCAATGGTTCGATGTCGCAATTACCACTGGTTAAATTGACTCTTAGTATTTGTTGTTGCCAGCTCATTGAATGATCCTCAGTGGTTTTTTATTTTGTAAATATAATTGTAGCTCTAGTTGTGACTTGTTCACAGTCATAATATTAATTAATATGAAACTTAAAGTTTTGAGGTTTATTAAGCTTTAATAGCGAATTTAAGCAGTCAGTTTATTGTGTATAAGGAGTTCCCTAAAAAGTATCTGGCTTACTGATAGTAATTAAAGGTTGGAGTTGTTAGGCTATTAGTCTTGTTAATTTTATATTCAGAGATCGGATAACCTTAAAATGATCAAAGTAATTATTGAACGTGTTATCGCCGAAGGTCTTGAGTCTCATTATGAAAAGGCGATCGGAAATTTACTCAACGTAATGACCAATGCGCCTGGCTATATTTCGGGGGAATCATTAATTGATGCGCAAGCACCTAATCACTATGTCGTCATCGCCCGATGGTCGACAGAAAGTGCCTGGGCAACTTGGTTTAACTCAGAAGAGCGAAAGCATATTCTGTTGGTCATTGCACCATTCCTGCAAACGGATGAAAAGTGTACGTTATTAAAGTCCTTGGCTTATCACAAGTATTCCTAAAGTCACCTATCTGAATTGACTAATAATCAAAGAAAAAATTAATAAAATCGAGCCAATGAACCCCAATCAGCAGTTTCAAGCTGGTCGATATAGGCAATAAAATAATCAACTATTGTTTGCACTTTCCGGTATGATCCCGCCCAAGTCAGCTGGATGATCGCTGGTCAAAATATCTTCATGGTATTAGGGCTGGAGGAAAGTCCGGGCTCCACAGGACAGAGTGCCAGATAACGTCTGGGAGGCGCGAGCCTACGGCCAGTGCAACAGAGAGTAGACCGCCAGTTTTGATCTTAGGATCCTGATTGGTAAGGGTGAAAGGGTGCGGTAAGAGCGCACCGCGCTTCTGGTAACAGAAGTGGCATGGTAAACCCCACTCGGAGCAAGACCAAATAGGAAAACTATGGCGCTGTCCGCGTTGTTTTCGGGTTGGTCGCTTGAGACTAGAGGTGACTCTTAGTCCAGATGAATGATTATCCTAGACAGAACCCGGCTTATAGGCTGACTTACTTTATATGAATAACCCGTTATTTTTAACGGGTTTTTTATTTTCTACGCTCCAGAATCAGCAGTGCTATACAAGAATAAAAAGTATCTGTTGCTTCGAGCTAATACTTTTCACTCCGCTGGCGGGCTCCCGCTGACTTGCGGTCTAATTTGCTTAAATTCATTAACTATTTCAACTAGTCCGACTTTTCTTCAAGGGGCGGGAGAATTTGGGCTAAATTGTTTTTTCTAATATAGGCAAGCCCTGTTTTTTCTTCTTTTGCCAAGGCGTTTTCTGATTTCAATTAATGACCGCTGAAAAATAGTCAGCAACTGACTATTGGTGTGCTGCTTAAAAAGAATGTCTTTGTTTGGTCAGATGAAAGTCTCGCAATGATGTACATACTCAGTATACAAAGATGATTCAATTTGATGCTCAGTCAGGATGACTAAGTATCTGTTTCAGCAATGATTTTCACGACTTTCTTTGCCCATTGACTTACTCCCTGTCAGTCATTTAGTATCGACCTTATGGGATTAGCAATCAAAGGACTAGAAGGACGCCTGTATAGTAGGTACTTTACAGGCGTCCTTCTAAGAAACTGTTATGTTTAATAGAGAAGTGCAGTGATATACGAATTAAAAGAAGAAATTCCGAGCATTGAAGATTATATAAATATCCGATTGAAGGCTGGCTTATCTAAAAAGTCAGAGGAAGCAGCTTCTTTGGG
>JBLHWR010000076.1:0-9921 GCA_047629275.1 Gammaproteobacteria bacterium | reverse complement strand
CATATTCTGCGAATCAATTAGAGGCACCTCAAGATCCTTATGCTGTATCCAAAATGGAAGCCGAACACGGTTTGCAGAAATTAGCAGAAGAGACTGGCCTTGATGTCGTTATTATTCGGCCTCCTTTAGTGTATGGCCCAGGTGTAAAAGCTAACTTTAACAGTTTGATGAGGTGGGTTAATATAGGTGTGCCGCTGCCTCTAGGTGCCATACGCAACAAGCGAAGCCTTGTTTATATTGATAACTTGATTAGTTTAATAACTACCTGTATTGATCATCCAAATGCACGGGACAAAGTTTTTCTTGTTAGTGACGGGGAAGACCTTTCTACGACTGACTTGCTAAAGCGATTAGGGAACGCATTAGGACAGAAAACATATTTATTGCCCGTTCCGCCGCCTCTACTTATGGCATTAGCAACCCTATGTGGAAAGCGTGAAATGGTTCGGCGTATTTGTGATTCTCTTGAAGTTGATATCTCGAGCACAAAAGCGCTGTTGGGTTGGAGGCCGCCATCATCTGTCGATGAAGGACTTAGTAAAACAAGTCTGTATTATCGGGCTAGTTCAAATAATTAGGATGCGCGAGTTTCCCTCGTTCTATCACCGCTCCCTTTTCCTATGCAAGTTGCTATTACTAACCCAAGATATAAAGAAATTGAAAGCCTTTTGACTAATATACTGTCGTATCGAACAAGTTTTCTTGGAGTAGACATATCGATATTGTTTATTAGAGCCAGGCAGGTTAACCCAGGTCTTATATTAAGTACGTCCCTTTCTTCACGGGCAGTTATTAATGCACTTTGACCTGGCAGGCAAGGGCGAGGACCCACCAGACTCATTTGCCCAATCAATACATTAAACAGCTGGGGGACCTCGTCTAACTTAGTTCGGCGTAATAGTTGTCTCATACGGGTAATTGATGACGGATCAACTAAATGTGTACCTATATGTTGTGTCTCTAACTGCATATTTCGAAACTTTACTAGGGTAAATAATGCGCCTGACCTTCCTTCTCGTTTTTGGAACATGGGTCGCTGGCGCAAGTTAAAGGATAAAAATCCCAATATTGTTATCGGTGTCGGTGGTTGTGTCGCCAGTCAAGAAGGCGCTGCTATTAGAGCTCGTGCGCCATTCGTTGATCTGGTTTTTGGCCCGCAAACACTCTATAGACTTCCCGCTATGTTGGCTGAATCGCGTTCTTCCGGTAAGTCTCATATTCATTTGCAGACATTCTGCATTTAACTTCACAAATAAAAAACCAACGTTGATGACGTATTACTCGAATATCGTAAAGCAGAAATATCTTCTCAAGCTCTATCGACAACTAAAGTTGTTTTTCTTGAATAGTGTTGATCATATTATTGCCACTTCTCCCAATTAATTGGCGAGCAGTTTTACATTTTTTAGTAAAGCATAAAACGACTGTCATTCCATTGGGCCTTTATAGCACTACCTACCTTAATGCCTGTACAGAAAAGTTAGAATTCTGGCATAACCGATTTGGACCGCGGTTTTTCCTTTTCATTGGCGTAATTCGCTATTACAAGGAGCTGCATATTCTGGTCGAGGCGGCTCGTAATTTAGAGTATCCTATTATAATTTTAGGGGCTAGTCCTGTCGAAGCTGAATTAAAAGCGCATGTTGATTAACTTGGAGTACGTAACATATATTTTTTGGGCTTCTTACCCGACGAAGATAAAGTGGCGCTACTCGAACTCTGCTATTCGGTTATTTTTCCATCACACCTTCGTTCTGAAGCTTTTGGTATTTCTTTGCTAGAAGGAGCAATGTACGGGATGCCACTAATTTCTAGCGAAATTGGGACAGGAACTACCTATATTAATATTGATGGAGAAACTGGAATAGTTGTGCCGCCTAGTGAACCTGATGCATTGCGTCAGGCATTGGATTTTTTGTGGGATTAATCCAGACAAGGCAAAGGCAATTTGCGAGCGTGCAGAAGCCCGATATTGGGAGTTGTTTACGGCGGATAGAATGGCTGAATCCTACGTGGACTTGTATCAAAAGCTACTTGAGAAGTAACTTGGATTCTAGGTTTTTGGCTATTCACTTTTTAGAAATACTCTTGATACAAATCATGCCTCTACGCTCTTATGCCGACCGCTGATAATCGAAATTGATTAAAGCATTACTTTTATCGTCTCTTGCCTTAAATCTAGGGCTTTTACTTGGGCGACTCTCTGGGTTTGTGCGCGAGGCCTTTTTGGCATCCGCTTACGGCGCCACGGCTGAAGCTGATGTCATCATTCAAATGCTCACCATTCCCGATTTACTCGTCAGTGTCCTGATGGGCGGGGCGATGGGTGCAATGCTGGTGCCTGAATTTGCTCAGAATCCCAAAAAGGCACTACAACTACTTTATCAATCCTGTTTATTTTTTGGTCTCATATTCTTTTTTGTGGCGGCAGGCTTGTATTGGCATTCTGATATTCTAGTTCGGGTGATAGCGCCTGGGTTTACTGGTGACAGAATGGAAAAAGCCGCGTTGGGGTTAGGCTGGGTGGTTTGGCTTATTCCATTGACGGTATTAAGTGGTGTAGTGACTGCATTTTTGCACGCTAAAAATAAATTCGGGGTCGCGGCATTGGGTACGTTAATTATAAATAGCGCCATAATTCTTGGGTTGCTGCTAGTAAGCTCCGGTTATGGCACGTTATATCTCATCGCTATCTTGGTGCTAATAGGTGGCTTATTAAGGCTGTTAAGCCAAGTATTACTCGTAAGACCCCGGTGGAACCCTGTTCAAAGCCTTCGAGAATGGCGATTGAGAAAACCGTTATTGATACGATATGGACAGGCGATGTTGTCTGGTAGTGCACTGCTCTTATTTCCTGTCGTCGCCAGAGCACTGGCCTCTTATGAGGATGAAGGAAGTGTCGCTATATTTAACTATGCATCAAGGCTAGTAGAATTTCCGCTGACTATTGCAGTGACTTTTTTGGCTGTTGTTCTTTTTCCCCGATTGGCCCAAAGCTTTGCGAATGATCAGGCATATCATCAGCAATTAGTGCGGTCTGGTGTGCAAATTACTTTGGGGTTATCTGTAGTAGCAGGAACCACTTTAATTATTTTAAGTGAACAGTATGCCGATTTTGTTTATGGACATGGAAAGATGGATAAAGCGAGTCTCTCATCGGTGACAACATTGCTTATGATTGGTTTGTTGACCCTGCCACTGCAAGGCATGACCAGCTTTTTGACAGCGGTGTTCAATGCACGAAAAAACACAAAAACGCCTCTTTTGCTCAATGCTACTGGTCTTACATTTTTTTGCTTTACCAATAGCGTCGATCTTTTTGGTGAAGGATTATCTGCATTGATGTGGGGCATTGTTGTTAGCTACGGGTTTATTTTTTGCTTACAAATTATGTTTTTGAGAGTCGCAGGTTTCTGGTGGCGTGACACTATATTGAATGCTTCTTTTTGTTTAGGTGGGCTTGTCGCGATCGCAATCTCGGCTGTGTCTAGCTTGTGGATCGCGGGTTCTAATTTCCCTGTCTGGTTTTCAATGGTGCTCGCAGTTTGCTTTGCATTTATATCGTTGGCGGTTATGGCCCTGTTCAACCATAATGTACGTCAAATGCTTAAAACCAAAATGATGGCTCAATGATTAAGTATATATTGGTAACCAACGACCCGCAGGTAGCTAAATATGCCGAAGCCTCTGGCGTCGGTAGGGTTTTTGTTGATCTTGAGGTGATTGGGAAACAAGAAAGACAGGGGCATCTCGATACATTAATCAGTAATCATTCGATAGAAGACGTTTACAGAGTAAAGGCGAAATTAACAAGAGCTGACCTGCTAGTAAGGTTAAACCCCATGCATGTCAATACGGTGTTAGAGGTGGAGGAGGCAATCTTGGCGGGTGCCGACTTGCTAATGTTACCGATGTTTCGGACAGTGGATGAAATTCTGGAATTCTCCAGACTTGTCGATGGACGGGTAAAAATAGTACCGTTAGTAGAAACTTATGATGCTGCTGTTGTTATGAGTGACATTGTAACTGTCACTGGTGTCGATGAAATCTATATCGGTTTAAATGACCTGCATCTGGATATGGGGCTAAAATTTATGTTTGAGCCGTTAGTCAGTGGTTTTGTTGAACAGCTAGCGGATATAATCAGAACGTCGGGAAAGCCATTCGGATTTGGCGGAATCGCCAGATATGGCGAAGGCATTATTCCTGGGGAGTTAGTATTAGGTGAACATTTGAGGTTAGGGTCATCCTCCGTCATGCTGTCTCGTACCTTTCATCGAAAGAGTGAAGGTTTTGCAGAGTTTAAATTAAAGGTAGATCTTGAAATGGAACTAAAAAAACTGTCCGATGCTGAAGAGCAGCTAAAAACTCGTAGCGCTGCACAAGTTTTGGCAGATAAACAACGATTATCTGATGTAGTTACACAATACTTAGCACAAGTGCAGTAATGAAACGCCTGTTCGATCTGCTGCTATCTAGCGTGGTATTGTTTTTACTGTTACCTGCGATAGCCGTTGTAGCGATATTGATAAAGCTCGAGTCAGTCGGCCCAATCATTTTTGTACAACAACGTGTTGGGCTTTCTGGGAAGCTATTTGCTATCTATAAATTTCGCAGCATGACGATTGGCGCAGCTGACCTAGGGCCGTATTTCACACGGGACAACGATGTCAGGATCACCCGGGTCGGTCAGTTTATTCGCAAAACCAGCTTCGATGAACTGCCTCAACTCATTAACGTATTGAAGGGTGATATGAGTATTATTGGGCCACGACCTGACCTGCCGAAGCAGGAATCGAATTATTCTAATGCGGTGTGGCAAGAGCGCTTATCGGTTCGTCCAGGCATCACCGGTCTCGCCCAGGCGACTCTTCGCTCAGCAGCAACCCTCGAGCAACGTACAGAACTAGATTTGGAGTATGTTCAGAAGTCTTCCTTCGCTTATGATGTGCGAATTCTTGCATTGACATTCAAACAAATAATTACAAAAGGCGGCAACTGATATGTGCGGAATAGCAGGAACGATTAATATGCCTTCCGTCACCAAGCGTGATGTACAGAAAATGGTGTCCAGCATTCGCCATCGAGGGGTTGATGAAGCGGGCGTTGAAAAAATGGGCCGGTGCATTCTTGGGCATGTGCGTTTGGCGGTTGTCGATCCTGAAAACGGTCACCAACCTATGTCGAATCAAAGTGACAAGATCTGGGTTACTTTTAATGGCGAGATCTATAACTTTGTCGAGCTCAGAAAAGAGTTAAAAGCCAAAGGCTACGTATTTAAATCACGTTGTGATACAGAAGTACTGGTCCACCTGTGGGAAGAAGAAGGCGAACAAATGTTGCAGCGCCTGAATGGCATGTTTGCCTTTTTTCTGTGGGATAGCCGATACGACAAAGGTATTCTGGTGCGTGACAGGCAGGGATTGAAACCCTGTTTCGTTGCTGAACATGCTGGTGGCTATGCTTATAGTAGTGAGATGAAAGCTATCCTGACGTTGCCCGGTTTTAAACGAGAAGTGAACGATGAAGCATTAAAAGAAGTATTTTGTTTTAACTATGCTTTGCCGAATCATACTTGTTTTAAAAAGATCAGCCCATTGGCACCTGGACACTACCTACTGTTTGAAGGTGACAAAAAGCCACAGGAAAAAAAATATTGGGAGTGGCCGTTTTTTGCAGAGAAAAGAGCCTCTAGTCATGACGAATTAGAAAGTTTACTTGATGATGCTATACGCCTACAAATGCGATTTGATGTGAAAGGTGGTGCTTATCTATCGGGTGGTGTCGACTCCTCTGTCATTACAAGAAGATTAGTTGAACAATGGAATGAAGAAACCTTACCAACAATAGGACTCAATTTTTCCGAGTCGGTTTATTCCGAATACGAATACTCACAACAGGCCGCAACTACTATCGGAGCAAATTTGGATGAGGCACTAATTTCTGCAGAAATGATTCCGCAAATAGCGGAAAAAGTGTCATACCATGCCGAGCAACCTCACGGCGATTTTTCGTTCTTCTTGCTTTATATTCTTGCTCAAAAAGCTCATTCCGAAAACAAAATTGTCATGTTCACTGGCGATGGTCCAGACGAAATGCTGTCGGGCTTTAAGCATAACGAAAAATTCTTCTCGAATTTGAATGATAAGGATTTCGTTTCGGGTGATTATTTTGACACTATTTCTTATATGACGCCCGAAATTAGATCTCGAGTATTGGACAGGGACTTTGATAATTCGACAGCTGATCCGAAACATCGATTTGAAGCGCTTTTAGAGCCCTGGAAAAAATTGACCCCAAGAGAGCAAATAATAGCCTATGAATGTACTAGTCTGATGCCCGGAAATAATTCAGTTAAGGGCGATAGAATGGGGGCTTGTTGGTCTATTGAAGGTCGAGCGCCTTTTCTTGACCATCGTATTAGCGAGATGTTCATCAGACTGTCAAACGAATCCAAATTCAACAGTGAGCATGGAAAGTTATTTCTGAAAAGCTATGCGAACCGATACTTTCCGAATGATTTCATCTTTAAGAAAAAAACAATGCCCACAACCCCGATTGGTGAGTGGATTAAAGGTCCACTATACAGCTGGGCTTACGATATTTTGGCTAGCAATAAAGACAACCGGTTTAACACTAAAAATATACTTTCGATGTTGCGTGATCATAAAGCAGGGGCGCAAAATTATACGAAGGAACTCCGTACCTTATTGATGACGCAACTTTGGATGAAAAATTATTTTGCCGGTTAGAAAACGACATATATTTGAGGTTTTAGCATTAGCTGTTAATCGCTAATGCCTCTGATAGCTAAATTAGATGCTGGTAAACATAAAGCTAATTAATGGTGGTGTTGAGTTTTTGCAGTCAAAGCCAGTACCGTTTAGCCGAAAGGCTTTTTGTTTATTGTTTATGCGCTTAAACAATAAATTCACCTTAAAGAATGCTCAATGGTGAGCACTTCGCTACTGACGGTGTACCTGATGAGTTATAAAAGATGAAGAAAATCCTTTTCGTCTCTTATGGTGGTGGGCATGTCAATCTCCTTTTCCCCGTATATCGCCAACTTTTCAATTGTTACGATTGTGATTTTCTGGCCTTAACCACAGCAGGTTCTGTTTTAAAAGCAAGTGGGTTTTCACATTTGGGGTTCAAAGATTTGTTAGAACCAGGTGACGATAAGGCTATGGCTTATGGTAAGGCATTAGTCGGTGAAGCATCCGATGGCGGAGCGGTCCCATATGATGAAAGTGTGGCTTATATGGGGCTATCTTTTTGGGATCTGGTTGAACGTCATGGTGAGGCGGAAGCGCATCAGATGTATCAGCAGGGGGGTGGCCGTCAGGTCTTTTATCCGATTACGCCGCTGCGGCGTTTTTTAGAAAAAACGATGCCTGATTTGGTAGTTGCAACAAACTCTCCTCGTGCTGAACGTGCGGCAATAGATGCTGCTACTGAGCTCGGTATACCCTCTGTGTGCGTGGTCGATCTATTTGCTTTCCAAGTTGTGAAGTGGATTGGCCAGCCAGGCTTCGCGACTCGGGTTTGTGTGTTGTCAGATTTTGTGCGTCAAATGATGACTGATGCTGGCCGCACTGAAGATGAGATTATTGTGACCGGGAATCCAGCTTTCGATAATATTGCCGCGATCCGAGATTCAGACGCGGGTCAGGTTTACCGAGACGACAAAGGCTGGGGCGACGCCGAAAAAGTAGTTTTGTGGGCGTCTAACGTTGAACCAAAATTGCACCCTTTCTCAGATAAAGAAGGTAATCCAGATTTACCCCGAGAGGTTGAGACTTATCTTCTTCAATTAGCCCAGCAACATTTAAATGTTAGGGTTGTGTTTCGACCCCATCCTAATGATCCTTACCAACCAGACGATTTGCCTGAGCGAGTCGAGATGAGTTCGTCAGCGGATAACCTTGATGCATTGTTATCTGCCGTTGATTGTGTCGTAGTACTGTCAAGTACAGTGGGATTTCAAGCGGCATTAATGGGTAAGCCACTAGTTAATATCAAGCTGTCTATTTTCTCTCGCGATGCACCCTATGATGCAATGGGGCTATCGCTTGGTGTTGAAGACCTGACTCAGTTGAATGAAACAATTATGACTGCCGTAAAAGAAGGCCAGAAGGCTACAGGATTGCCTGAAACAGGCACAGCGACAAAAAGAGTTGTAAAAGTGATCGAAAATATTCTGGAACTCTACACTCAATGACTATTGACCGGGTTTTATTGGTTGGGCTCGGTAGTATTGGGCGACGGCATTTGGTCAATTTGAGGGTGCTATTACCAGACGCAAAGATTATGGTCTTGCGTTCGAGAGAAAGCAGTGAAATAGTTGACGGGTGTTTGATTGTTTCATCCCTGCAAAAGGCCATCGATTTTCAACCACAGGTCGCATTTATCTGTAATCCGTCCAGCTGCCATATTGAAGTGGCAAGTGTTTTAGCCGAAGCTGATATTCATTTATTTATCGAAAAGCCATTAAGTAACAATCTCGAACGTCTCGACTCATTTGAAGCACAGGTAAAAGCCAACAACACTACCGTCATGGTGGGATATAATCTGCGTTTTAATCCGTCGTTGAACGCTCTAAGAGAATTACTGATCAGTCAGAAGTATGGTCGTGCTCTCTATGTCGTAGCCGAAGTAGGGCAGTATTTACCCGACTGGCGTCCTGACTCCGATTATCGATTGAACGTCTCAGCAAAAGCAGATTTAGGTGGCGGTGCTTTGCTAGAATTAAGTCACGAACTTGATTACCTATGTTGGCTGTTCGGAGATCCCATCAAGGCTTCGGGTCAATTAATGAAAGTTAGTGACCTTGATATAGATGTAGAGGATCTCGTAATGGCGCAGGTTGATTTTGGCGATGCTGATAATCCTGTTAAGAGTAGTATCCATCTGGATTTCCTGCAGCGTAAACCCTATCGATCTTGCCGTGTGGTGTGCGAATCAGCAACATTGGTGTGGAATGCGATTGAGGATCGACTAGAAATTTATCAAGCAGATGAAGTGACTGTCGCTTATCAAGGTGATAAAGAAAGAAATAGTACCTATGAAAAAGAAATAGTCTCATTCCTGAATGCTATTAAATTGAAAATTGCCCCCCCAGTTTCGTTAAGTGATGGGGTTAGGGTGATGAAGCTGGTAGACGCTATTAGGAAATCATCCGAGTTAGCTAGGGTTGTTTATTTATGAGTAAACAAGATAAAACAGACTCGTCAGAAAGGAATTGCACCGCGTTTATATTTGCTCGTGGCGGCTCCAAAGGGTTACCCCGAAAGAACATACGCCAGCTGAATGGCATACCTCTAATCGCACACTCAATCAATATTGCACAGCAATGTTCTCGAATTGGGCGAATCATTGTGTCGACAGATGACGATGAAATCGCATCAATAGCACTCCAATTTGGTGCTGAAGTCCCTTTCATGAGACCAGCCGAACTGGCAGGCGATAAGAGTAGTGAATTCGAAGCCTGGCAACACGCCATCACTACTTTGGAATCACAGTTTAATGAAAAACTAGATGTATTTGTTAGTTTACCGCCAACCTCACCGATGCGTTCAGTAGAGGATGTCGATAATTGTATCGACGAATTGCTGAAAGAAGACGTTGACATGGTAGTCACAGTTAAAGAAGCTGCGCGCAGTCCTTATTTCAATATGCTCAAAAATGACGAGGCAGGCTTTGCTCAGTTGGTCAATCTAGCGTCGAATGGAAAACGCTACATTCGGCGGCAGGATGTGCCCGTAGTCTATGACATGACGACGGTAGCCTATGTTTCTACACGACAATTTATACTTAATTCGAATTCAGTTTTTGCAGGTAAAGTGAGAAGCATTATTGTGCCCGATGAGCGCGCAATCGATATCGATACATTACTTGATTTTAAATTCGCTGAATTCCTCT
>JBLHWR010000075.1:0-10036 GCA_047629275.1 Gammaproteobacteria bacterium | reverse complement strand
CGAGTCAGTCCGGCGTGATAAGCCAGAAAGCCAATCAATATAAAAGTTGGGATTAATGAGAGGGATAGGGTCGATACCTTTGAATGGGGAATTGTGCCAGCCATTTTTATTGCGACTAATACGCCTCTATCGAATCCCATTTTCGCTGAGAAAATCCACACTAGACCGATGAAGCCAGCCATCGCTGCGGCAAAGGCAACTCGGACACCAATAAGGACCAGCACCAGCATTATTCCAGTGACCCATAGACCAATTGAAATTGAGTCCATTTGCCCCAGTGTTTCGAAAAAGCTCACTTTTCTTCTCCTGTTTGGCCATTTCCCATGAGAGATTCAGCTTCTGCAGCGGCTGTGGCTGCAGCATCTTCTATTAATGGCACGGCTACTGGGTTATCGCCACCTTCTTTCACAGCGCGACAATAGGCCCATATTTGTAAAATCAAGCGTAGTGCCAGAATGCTGAGTGCAACAGGGACGACGAGTTTAGATGGCCAGATTGGCAGATTGATATCCATCGAAGAATCGCCAATTTGATAAGCCCGAAGAAAATGTAGAAAAGAGCCATAAATGAGCACCAGAGTGACGCTCAACATTAAAATGACGGATATCAATTCGGTCACCCATAACGGCCGACCCTGAATTTTTCCTACCAGCATATCCATTCGAATATGGCCACCTTGACGTTGTGTGAAGGCAATACCCAGAAAAGCAAAAAAAGCCATAGACTGTTCAACCCAATCGATATAGCCAGAGACGGGGGTCGAAAAAATCCAGCGCCCAAGTACATTTGCTGTGGCAAGGAATACGAGTAAAAAAATCACGATGCCCCCCGCCAAAGTCAGCACAGTTTCGAACTTGAGGAATAATCTGTCGATTTTACTCAGATAGCTATCGTCCTCTAGCACTCTATTGGAACTCGACATGAAATAACTCCAGACAGGAAAGCACTACCGCAGGTAATGCCTTTAAATTAATAGCAGTCAGTCGCTAATAGGTTGTCATTGTGGCGAATGCCGCAATCCATTGTAATATTACTATTGGCTTTTAAATGGATACCGGCCGACGCCAGCATGACGCAATTAGTTAATTTAACTGTTGCTACCGCAGAAAAAACCCTGTGGTAGCAACAGTTTTAAAGTTTTTTATTCTACTGCTTTACTGGTTAAATAAATTTTCAGTGAAGTCATAAAGCGCTTTTGAGTCAAATTGATCCGCGTATTTTTTGACCCAAGCGTCACGAACTGATGTTGCCAATTTATCTAACTCAGCTGTTTGAGCCGGTGAAAAAGTGACACTCACTAAACCAGCGTCCGCAATTGCTTGCTCATACTTCTTGGTTGCGTTGTTGTTGTAGTTGTCGACATAAAATTCAATCGCTTCATCTACTGAACCTAGTAATGCCTGACGATTTGAATCACTTAATGCATTCAAGGCATCAGTATTGACCACTACTGGGCAGTTGGCAGAACCAAGATTCAAATTAGTTGAAGCCCATTTTCCGACTTTGAACGTTTTGGTTGCAACGTGTGCATGCGGTGCAAATGTAGCTGCATCGATAACACCTGAGTCCATTGATTGACGAACTTCTGAGAAGGGTACACCTGTTTTAACGGCACCTAATTTACCCAAAACACCCATGATACCACCTGGGCCTCGGACTCTCAGACCATTGAACTCCGATAGTTCGGTCATTGGCTCTGATTTACTGACAATGTTATATTGTGGCATGGGTGTTGGCATTAAGATGGTTGCATTCCAGCGTGCAAGGTCTTTTATTACGATTGGGTTCTGATAAACCTTGGTATAAATTTCGGCTGAACGAGCGAGCGATACATCTTTTGCAAACGGTAGCTCTGTGACCGTGATGGTTGGGTTTTTATCGCTGTGATAAAACGAACAAAATTGAGCCATTTCGAAAGCACCAAATGAAATACCGTCAAGATTCTCTTTTGATTTAGACAGTCCACCATAAGAAATGTTGAGCTTGAATTCACCATTAGTTTTACTACTTACTAGCGCTGCTAGTTTTTCTACATTTTCAGTGAAGGCGCGTTGTTTACCCCAAAGTGAGACATTCCATTCGGTTGCTGCTTGTACTTGTGTTGCCAGTAGGGTGGCACCGATAGCTGATGTTAAGATTATATTTTTGATTTTCATAAATACTCCAGTGGTTAATCTATAGTAGGGATTCTAAAATCTATTGCTGTAATCGCTTAATACAATATCATTACTAATACAACTAACGTGCCAGATTGTTGAAAGTGATGTTTGATAGTAGGTTAAAGGAATGCTCGAACGACTAGGCTGAAGCGATGAGACATATCATTCTTATTAATCGGTATTAATAAGACAATTTATTCCTATTATTCGATTGGCCTAGGTTTATTAATCAGAATTTCGGTTAGTTAATTTACTTCTTATAGTCAGCAGTGATAATTTGAAACCGAGTTGTCTTTTGGTTGAAGGTACGCCGCTCGAGTTTAAGATCTTCAAGAACCGCCGATACTCTGCCGTTATGCTGGCTTAGCTTGCTTCTTATGAGGTTTTCTTCATAGGCGTCTACTTGCTGCTTGAGTGACATTTCGACATCTTCGATTAGGCCATTACCTGCCACCAGTGCATGGTCAATATCCTTGCAGCCGTTGATAACAAAGCGCGTTGCGACATTGATTAGCTCTCTAATATTACCAGGCCAGTCATAGCCTAATAAGACTTGCTCTGTGGCATGGGATAAAGGGCTGTATGTGACTGTAAAGCTTTCACAGTTTTTGCGAACAAAATATTCAAATAGAATCAGAATGTCTTCTTTGCGTTGGCGCAAAGGTGGAATATTACATTCTCCGACTTGGAGTCTAAAATATAAATCTTGACGGAAACTAGCATGGTTTCGTAAGTCTTCTTTGCTTGCGGAGATAATACGAAAATCGGTGTGTATTTCTCTGTTGCTGCCAAGAGGTGTAATGACACCATCCTGTAACACACGCAGCAACTTTGCTTGAATAGAAGGCTGCAGGCTTTCAATTTCATCGAGAAATAAGCTGCCGCCAGTGGCAAATTCTAGTTTGCCAACGCGGGAACTAGAGGCATCGGTAAAGGCCCCTTTTATGTACCCGAATAGCTCAGCCTCTGCCAGATGGTCTGGTATTGCAGCGCAGTTAAGTGTGACGAATGGTCCTTGGCTGCGGTCACTATAATCATGCAAGCAGCGCGCAACTAACTCTTTACCTGTGCCAGTCTCGCCATAAATTAATACAGGAATATCCATGGGTGCGAACTTAAGCAGATTCTGTTTGAGCTGCTTAATCATTGAGCAATGGCCGATAATACGGTGATCAATCAACTGGTGTTCTTCTAGTTTTTGTTTTGTGTGTAAAAGCGATAAGCTCAGAAAACGTTTGTCAACCGCACGTTGAATACTCTTGAGCAGTCGATCGGTATCAACGGGCTTCTCGATAAAGTCATAGACACCATATTTCATCGCTTCAACGGCAATAGTGATGTCACCATAACCCGTCATGAGGATGACGGGTATATTGGCATCGAGTGCGTTGACTTGTTTTGAAAACTCTAGTCCATCTCCGCCAGGCATTCGGAGGTCGGTAATGATGACTACGGGTGATTGTGCGTTCAATGTTGCAAGCGCTGGCTTAGGTGAGTCAAATTCTTGAATATGTTGGTATTGAGTCGATAGTAGATCGACCATGTTTTCGCGTACGTCTTTATCGTCATCGATGACGATAATAGTGATTGATTGTTGGTTGATGTCTGATAGTTGAGTCATGTTTTATTGGCCAATCTAATACTTGTTTAAGCTAGTCTTTGTCGAGTGGCAGGGTGATTGTGAACCGGGCGCCTTGTGGGCGATTTTCGGCCACAATAGAGCCATGATATTCCTGAATTATTTCATAACAAATAGACAATCCAAGACCAAGCCCTTTACCGATGTCTTTAGTGGTGAAGTAAGGGTCAAATAACTGCCCCATGACCCGCGAATTAATGCCATCACCCTGATCTTCAATTGTGATGATAGCGTTATTATACGAAGATACCATGGCAATAGTAATAATGGGTTGCTCACACTGTTGCATGGCATCGATCGCGTTCTGAATGATATTGGTTAAAACAAGATCAAGTTTAAGTGGATTTATTTTTACCGTTACTAAAGACGGCAGGTTTTCTAAGTTAATACTAACCCTTGTTTCTTTGAGTTTGTCCTGATAAAGGTTGATTGATTGTCTTATCAACAATGCCAGATCCTGACGCTGGATATTCTCACCATCTTCGTATGAAAAATACTTTAATAGTTTAATTACATTGTTCATTTTTTCACTGAGAGGCGCCAAACGAGAAATGGAACGGACAGCGCCTGTCCAGTCATCTTTCTTAACTTTTAACTGGGCGGCTGTGATAGAGCTGTTCATAGCTGAAAGGGGCTGGCTAAGTTCATGTACTACCGTGGCGGCCATCTGTCCCAACGCGGCGGCTTTACTTTGTTGAACCATTACGGCTTGTGCGTCGCGTAATGCCTGAGTTCTATGTTCAACCTGTTCTTCTAGTGATTCGTTGAGCTTGATAACCGCTTGCTCCGCTTTCTTTCGTTTTTCAATGTTGATCAATGTTACTAATAGACGGGTATCACTTTCTATATTGGTTTGGCTGATGGCAAACATGACGGGTGTCGACTTTTGGTTTTGACTCAAAACGTTAGTTTCGTGGAAGGGAGCCATGATATCACTATGCTGCAAAAGATAACTTTCAAACGGGGCAATCATTCGCATATCCAACACTGATTGAATCGGAACGGATTGTTGATATTCAGTCAATACATCTAGCTGCAGCAGGTCTCTAGCGACATCGTTCAAAAACAGTATGTCGCCCTGTTGATTTATGGAGACAACCCCTATCTGAATTTTATCGATAATGGTTTTTAGTTCGCTACTGTGTCTGAGCTCATCATCAGCGGCTTGCATTCGAGAAACAAGTTTCGACTGTCGCTCTCGATAGTATAAATACCCGAGACATAGTGCACCAAAAAAAATAATAAAGAATATGACGGCATTTTGAGTAAATCGGCTGTTTTTTTCTAGGTAGTATAAGTTCCAATGGGTGTCTGCTATAGGAAATGAATTAACCAGATAGGCTTCATCATCAATTATCCAGAAAGACAACGACAGATTGACGTAGCGAGCGAGCTCATAGGTTTTCTGGAATAGGCTAGATATTCTAGTTTTACCAAACTGTTGTTGTTTGAGCATTGAAGTCTGAACTTGCTCAGACAGTTGACCCACACTTTTATATCGCCATTGCTCCTTTCCGCTTAAAATCACTACATTGTTTTGCGATGTGATCAATATGTTCTGCCCTGCATCACGCCAGTTGTCCTCCCACTCACGTAAGTCCAGCTTCACAACAATGACACCAATAACGTCGCCATTGATTTTCAACACGGGCTCAGAAATGAAGAAGCCGGGTATGCCAGTCGTAGCGCCGATGGCGTAATAGAATTGTTGGGTCCTTTTTTCAATGGCATCTTTGAAGTAGGGCCTAAACGAATAGTTTTGATGTAGGAAACTACCGCTTTGATCAAAGTTGCTTGCTGCAAGCACTTTGCCCACTTGATTCATTAGGTAAACTGCACTGGCGCCTGAACGATGAGCCACAAATTGAAGCTGTCGATTTAAATTGTCCTGATCACTATTCTGATGCTTATTTTGGTTGTTCAGTGCATTTTTAACATTATCATCACTGGCCAACAAGGCGGGCAAATATTCATACTGGCTGATGGAGGCTTTGAAAGATTGCTGAAAAAAACGAGTGTTTGAGGGTTGCTCAAGATTCCATGAGTTGAGCTGAAAAAAGTAGAAAGCAACACTGACAATCAATGAAAATAGGCACAAAAATAAGGGTGTCGCTATTAAGTTTGACTTCATAAGCTTTTGACGTTGGGCGAAAAGAGTTTATCCAAAATAGCCTTTATCTTGCACTATTAGAGTGCGTTTTCCCATAACTGCTGTTTTGTTGCCTACTCATTATACTAACGACAAAATGGCCTGAAAAGCAATTAAAGTTAGTCTGTAGGATTATATATTAGCATTGTATATCAATCGTAATAATGGCAATAACCTATTGATTATAATACATTAAAAATAATTCAGTATCTCATCTAAACGTCTCCTTTGGGTGAAAAATATTCAGATCTTTATCACCTAATATTGTCTTTTAAATCACAAAGGTCAGGGTTTGGGAGGAATAATAATTGAGAAGAAAATTTCAGCTGTGTAGCCTAACCAATTATTACCCACTAGAGGAGAGAGTTGTGAAGATTATTGCTGCTATTATCAAGCCATTCAAGCTCGATGATGTTCGGATGGCATTGACCAATATTGGTATCAATGGCCTAACCGTCTACGAGGTGAAAGGTTTTGGTCGCCAGAAAGGGCACACTGAATTGTATCGAGGTGCCGAATATGTTGTTGATTATATTCCCAAAATGAAAATAGAAATTGCAGTTGAAGACGATCAAGTTGATACCGTCGTCGACGCAATTATAGAAACATCTAGAACTGGAAAAATTGGGGACGGGAAAATTTTCGTCACAAATCTAGAACAAGTTATTCGAATTCGTACCGGTGAAACCGGCGCGACAGCACTTTAGGAGCGATCATGGAAAATCAAATATTTCATTTACAGTACGCAATAGACACGTTTTATTTCCTCATCTGCGGTGCATTAGTGATGTGGATGGCAGCAGGATTCGCCATGTTAGAAGCAGGGCTTGTACGGTCCAAAAATACCACTGAAATTCTCACTAAGAACGTTGTGCTGTATGCCGTAGCCTGCACCATGTATATGGTTATCGGCTATGACATTATGTATGACGGTGGAATATTCCTTTCTGGCTTGTCAGGCGGCGATACCTTGGTTGCCGATGCACTCGCTGCATCAGTTGAAAATGGATTCGAAGGTGATTCTGTTTATTCAGCACCATCCGACTTTTTCTTTCAGGTAGTGTTTGTTGCCACTGCGATGTCGATTGTGTCGGGTGCAGTAGCTGAAAGAATGAAACTTTGGGCATTCATTGCTTTTGCGGTAGTGATGACCGGTTTTATCTATCCAGTAGAAGGATACTGGACTTGGGGTGGCGGTAGCGTATTTGGCCTGTTTAGTCTGGGTGATGATTTTGGTTTCTCTGATTTTGCTGGTTCGGGTATTGTTCATTTAGCGGGTGCTGCTGCAGCTTTGGCGGGCGTTTTATTGCTGGGCGCTAGAAAGGGAAAATATGGTAAGCAGGGTCAAATTAATGCAATACCGGGTTCGAACATGCCCCTTGCTACTTTAGGTACTTTTATACTTTGGATGGGCTGGTTTGGTTTTAACGGTGGTTCGGTACTTAAATTAGGCGATATTAGCAGTGCTAACGCAGTGGCTATGGTCTTTGTAAACACAAACGCAGCGGCAGCAGGCGGCGTTGTGGCTGCCCTAATTCTGGCTCGAATCATGTTTGGCAAAGCTGATTTAACAATGGTGTTAAACGGTGCGCTTGCTGGACTAGTTGCTATTACCGCTGAACCTTCTACACCAACAGCACTTCAAGCCAGTTTAATTGGCGCAGTTGGCGGTATTATTGTTGTATTCGCCATTATTGGTTTAGATAAAATAAGGATTGATGATCCGGTAGGCGCAATATCGGTTCATGGCGTAGTGGGAGTCTGGGGCTTACTTGCGGTACCGCTAACCAATGATGGGGCTAGTTTAATAGGCCAGATTGTAGGTGCGCTGGTGATATTCTTCTGGGTTTTCTTAGCCAGCTTATTGACTTGGTATCTAATCAAAAAGGCGATGGGTATTCGAGTGAGTGAAGAAGAAGAATACGATGGTGTCGATCTGACTGAATGCGGTATGGAAGCCTATCCAGAGTTTACCAACAAGTTGTAATTGAAAAACTGAATCGGTGCTGTGCCCAATTCAAGCGGCGCACACCGATTCAATTTTAAAGTTTAACTGCCCTCAATAATGCAAAGATCACGTATAGAGGCACCTTTGGCAAATACCAGTGCTTCACCATACGCCTTTGATTGATAACAACGCTCAGCATCTTCAAAGGTTGGGAATTCAACAATGACATTCCGGGCTCGTTCCTTGCCCTCTAACCACACCGTTCGTGATCCCCGCGCGAGAAATTTCCCGCCGTGGGCTTCGATGGGTGCAGTGGCAAGTTTTGCATATTCAGCGTAAGCATCAACGTCTGTAACTTCAACATGTCCAATCCAGTAAGCGGTCATATAAATTTCCTTAAGAAAATGTGAGTAATGCAATTATTATTGTCGATTGTAATCGTTATTTATCTAAGATTGAAACAAAACTAAGCTAAGCTAATCGTCATAACTGAAGCTATACTTGCACTTATATATTACTACGTCCCATCAATGACTTAAACTTTAGCCGCAATCTCTATTAGAGAAATCTTTTCCTGTGTTAGTTTATTGAAGCGTAAGCACAGCAAAGTGCTTGTGGTCATCAACCCGATAGCGAGGCCCCACCAAAGGCCAGCACCCTGTAAATCGAAGCGAAAAGCCAGAAGTGATCCACCACAAATACCAAGTACCCAATAACCAAACCCTGCGATCCAAAGTGGTGCGATCATGTCTTTGAATGCACGAAGAGCGCGGGCAGCAATGGCTTGCAAACCATCAAATACTTGGAATATTGCTGCAATCATTAGAAACTGAGCAGCAAGTACTGATACTGCTTCAAACCCAGCATCATTAGGTGAAATAAATAAACGGATGATTTGGTCAGAAAAGCCAAGGGGAACAATGACCAATACCGACAAGAAAGCGACGCCCAATATCATGCCCAAATTGCCCGCCCGACGAGCGGCGGCTATTTCGTTTTTACCGACTGCTTGAGCCACTCGGATCATGGTGGCTTCGGCTAATCCAAAGGCCATTACAAAAGGTATGCCGACCCAAGACATGACGACTTCATAAGCGGCTAGAGTCTTAGCACCAATGACGCCAGAGAGTATCGCTACTGCTATAAACATACCGGCTTCCATGAAGGTCAAGCCTGCAACAGGAATACCAAGTCTGATTATTTCACTGGTAATAGTTCTGTCAAAATACCATTTGCCCTGAAATAAACCATATCCACGCAATTCGGTATGACAGTAAATATAAATAATCAGACTGAAAAACATAAGCCAAGTTACTATTGCCGTTGCTAATCCTGCGCCAAACAAGCCCATGGTTGGAAGGCCAAAGCCACCATATACGAACCAGATAGTTAACAGATAATTTAAGAATACAGCTGCAACGGAGATGACCATGACGGCTGCAGGTTTCGACAGTGCTGATATAAAGTTTCGAAATACTGCAAACCAAAGAACGGGTAGGGCCATGCTGCTGAGCCCATGCAAATAGGGCGTTGCAAGAGCGATAACTATTGGATCTTGCCCCGTCGCTTCCAGGAGCAGGTCTAGATTCCAGATTAGAATCATCGACGGAATGCCCAGAAATGTTGATACAATAAATCCTTGCCGTACAGTCTGCCCGAGTCCAGGCTTATCTCCTGCACCATCTGCATGTGCTGCTAGTACGCCAATGACGGATAGAAATCCCATTAAGATGACGAGTATTTCGAAGGATAAGTCGCCCGCGATACCAACAGCTGCGAGTTGATGATATCCAAGCTTTCCTACGATGATTTTTGTCGTAATAAACATTGCGTATTCAGCTAGATAGGCGGCAGCCAGCGGAAAAGCAATGATAAGAAAGTACCAGATTTCAGATTTCTGTTTAATTTTTGTAGCAGCCGTTGTATGGATAATTAAAAAGGCGACAGTTTACAGCAATTAGTTAATAACAATATGATGAGTGTTTTCACTTCAACTAGCGGTAAATTGTTAAAAAATTTCAATGACTAAGATTGAAGGCAATGCCTTTAACGTCATATTCAGGGAGAAATGGTGTTGTATATGACAGCCTGATAGTTAAATTTTGTAGCTGAGTATATCAAAAAAACTATGTATATTTTTT
>JBLHWR010000074.1:0-10221 GCA_047629275.1 Gammaproteobacteria bacterium | reverse complement strand
CCCAAAGATTAGTGCCTGTCGATGCACCAGGTTTACGCCCAATCAATGCCTCAAGCCAAAGCATCGTAGCAATACTAGCCGCATCTGGCACTCGTATCATTTGATCAACCACATCAGCCATAAACGAGGGCTCTACCTGAGGGCGACCAATACCTTCGATTCGACTACTGACATCGGCACAGAGGCTTTTATCGCGGCTATGAAAATAATCAAAGAAAACTGAGTTTTCAGGATCTACCACCACTAATTTGGTTGGATAACCCTGATAACGAAAATATCGTCCTAGCGTGGCCGAGGTGCCGCCAGTGCCGGCACTCATGACAATGGTATTAGGGATAGGGTGTGGCTCTCGCTCCATTTGTTGAAAAATACTTTCAGCGATATTATTATTGCCACGCCAGTCGGTTGCCCGTTCGGCATAGGTAAATTGATCCATAAAATAGCCACCTATTTTACCGGCTAATAAGGCCGATTCGGATCTCACCTGCGACGTCTTTTCAACAAAATGGCATCTTCCACCATAGTGTTCAATCTGAATAATTTTACTGCGAGCGGTAGTGGATGGCATCACCGCTATAAACGGCAGGCCAATCATTTGGGCGAAATAGGCTTCAGATACTGCGGTACTTCCAGAAGATGCTTCGACGATAGTCGTGTCTTGACTAATCCAGCCATTACACAGGGCATATAGAAACAATGACCTTGCCAAACGGTGCTTTAGACTACCTGTCGGATGCGTGCTTTCGTCTTTTAGGTAAATATCGATATTCTGAAAAACTGGTATATTGAGCTTGACCAAATGCGCGTCTGCCGAACGCTGATGATCTGCCTCTATCTTTGTTATTGCTTGATTGATCCATTCGCGCATTGTATCTCCAACTGATTTGAAACTCAGGCCTTAGGAAATTTCTTTTACGCTTTCGCTAAATTGAGTTCTTTTTGTTCCAGTGATTTCAACTCGGACTCGTCAAACCCTGCTTCTAATCTAGCAGGCCAGTTAAAGGGTCCTCTCAGCTTTCCATCCATATACAAATCGACTAGGTCGCTAAATACTTGGGTAGAATTGAGTTTGCGCTCATCACATAAAGTTTGGTACCAAAAGTTACCAATTCGGACATGACCAATTTCATCTTTGTAGATAATTTCTAAAATCTCAACGGCGCGTAAGTCATTAGCCTGACTAAACTTCTTAATCATCGATGGCGTAACATCAAGTCCCCTAGCCTCCATGACGCGAGGCACCAGTGCCATGCGGTGTAAAATATCATGACGGGTCTTGCACACCATGTCCCATAATCCGCGATGAGCATCGTGCTCTCCATAAAATGAGCCCCTTTCAGTCAAGCAGTCATCTAGTAACAGAAAGTGCTTCGCCTCTTCACTTGCGACCAGCAACCAGTCACTGACATATTCATCCGGCATTTGTCGAAACCGATAAACCGCATCCAATGCTATGTTAATCGCATTGAATTCAATATGTGCAAAAGCATGCAAAAAACCAATACGGCCTGAAGCATTTGACATGCTTCGCCGCTTTAAGTGCCTTGGATTTACTAGCTTTGGCAACACGGGTTGACCCGGGGTATCAAGAGCTAAGATTTTAGATGCAAGGCAGTCAGTCTGATCAATACGTGATAACTTGGATTGCTGCCAAAGTGCCGCGAGCGCAAAAGTAAGCTCACACTTTCGCCTTGGGTTAGACTCTAATAAAGCGTCCTCAGTCTGCTGATATAGATTGAGTTTTATCACCTTTTTAGTCCAAACCTCGGCTCAAATCAACAATAATATCGTCTATTGATTCGAGACCAACTGCCACCCGTATTAAACCATCCGAGATTCCAGTTGATTGCTTTTGTTCAACGCTTAACCGGCCATGAGTTGTGGTCGCTGGATGAGTAATGGTGGTTTTGACATCACCTAAATTGGCGGTAATAGACAGCATGTTAGTCTGATCAATAACGTTCCAAGCTTTTTCACGGCCGCCTTTAACAACAAAAGAAACGATACCACCAAAGTCACTTTGTTGTTGTTTAGCTAATTCATGCTGCGGGTGCGAAGACAAGCCAGTATAAAAGACTCGTTCAATATTAGGATGATGAGAAAGGTACTGCGCTAAAACCATCGCCTGCTCTGAATGCGCCTTCATGCGCAAGGACAATGTTTCCAGTCCTTTCAAGGCATTCCAGGCATTAAATGGACTCATAGTAGGGCCTGTAGTTCGAACGACCGCGAACAAGTCTTCACCCACCAATTGCTTATTCCCTACCACCGCTCCACCAACAATTCGGCCTTGTCCATCAAGGTATTTTGTTGCTGAGTGAACAATTAAGTCAGCACCGAAGGTAAGTGGTTTTTGTAATGCCGGCGTACAAAAGCAGTTATCGACCACGAGCAAACTATTGTTGTTGTGAGCAAGATCAGCCAACAACTGGATATCAGCGACTTCTGTTAATGGATTTGATGGGGTTTCTAGAAAGAATAATTTTGTATTTAATTGAATCGCCGCTTTCCAAGATTCGATGTCAGTCAAATTAACAAACGTTGTCTTAATGCCGAACTTCGATAAATAACGTTCAAACAACACCGTCGTCGTTCCAAACACTGATTGTGATGAAACGATGTGATCGCCTGATTTCAACAGACCCACACAAATCGCCATAATTGCAGACATACCAGAAGCAGTTGCAATACAACTTTCACCGCCTTCCATCGCGGCCAACCGCTGTTCAAAATTTTGCGTAGTCGGATTGGTAAAGCGGCCATAAATATTGCCAGGCTCGTCACCCGAAAACCTTGCAGCTGCCTGTGCGGCACTATCGAACACAAAACTAGAGGTCGTAAATATCGGTTCGCCATGCTCACGTTCCTGAGTACGACGATGCCCTGTGCGTATCGCAAGCGTATCAAAACCATAAGGTTTAGACTTACTATTAAGGCAAGCAGGGTCAGTTGGGTTTATCACGAGTTAACTCCAAGAAAATAAACTCGGAAGGGAAGCGAGAGTGCCATGACTTTCAGCACTCGCCCTCTTTAGCAAATTTTTAATACAGAATCATTATAAATTTTGATTCTGTTAGCGCCTGCAAGCCGAGAAACAAATCAGCGCTGGTAAGGACATTACGGTGAAGACTTAGCCCTGTCAAGATTTTAGTATAAGCCTATGACATTAACAATCGACTGCGTTTCATATATCGTTTGTGCAACGTTTATATATAGGTGTTTTTCAAATGGAGCGCTACTGTATAAAAACTAAATCGTTGACTAAAACACCATCAAACAATTTTATGACATCTTTATTTCTCATTCTGATACAGCCATGTGAAACAGCCTGTCCGATTCGCATTTCGTCCGAAGTTCCATGAATGTAGATATAGCGTGCTAAGGTATCGTCACCTCCTCCTCGATTGATACCCTGCTCCATGCCATCTAGCCATAGAATGCGCGTCGTAATTTCATCTTCATCTTGATTGTCGGTTTGGTTGCTGATTCGGCCTATCGGCTTACGGCCCTTAAAGACGGTGCCATTTGCCTCAGCATCCCCAATTTTTTGTTTGATCTGATGGATGCCAAACGGTGTTTTATAGCTATCGAGTCGATTACCCACGCCAGCGGCTGCGGTTGAAATCGTATAATGTTGAGTTAGGGCCGGTTCAATATGAATGTGGTATAAGCACTGTTGCGTGGTATCAATATAAATGAGTGGTCTCTCATCTACCAATGCAACATTACCCCCTAATTTAGAGGCTATTTGATTGTTAATTTCTTGCCATAACATCTATTAATGTCCAATCAGGCATTATTATGCAAACCGGCAGCACTCACATTTTCTTCACTACCACCCATTGCAGAGTCGTTTCTAATCGTTTTAATTTTATTGAGATAGTCGCCATCAATAGTTTTTGTAATATATTTACCGTTAAAACAAGAGCAATCAAATTCCTTGATGTCTCGGTTACCTTTTTGAACTGCATCAATTAAATCGTCCAGATCTTGATAAATTAACCAGTCAGCACCAATACGCTCTGCTATTTCTTTATCATTACGATTATTCGCCACAAGCTCTTCCGCTGCAGGCATGTCAATACCATATACATTCGGATAGCGAACGGCTGGAGCGGCTGATGCAATATAGACTTTCTTGGCGCCTGCATCACGAGCCATTTGAATGATTTGTTTTGATGTTGTGCCTCGAACAATTGAATCATCGACCAACAAAACCGTTTTACCTTTGAATTCAATGTCGATGGCATTTAATTTACGTCTGACAGATTGCTCACGTAATTTCTGCCCAGGCATAATGAAAGTTCGCCCAATATATCGATTTTTGATAAAACCCTCTCTAAATTTAACGCCCAGATGGTAGGCCAGCTCTATCGCGGCAGGACGACTGGTGTCGGGTATCGGAATGACAACGTCAATGTCATGATTAGGCATTTCTCTGAGAATTTTTTCAGACAGCTTCACACCCATGCGTAAACGTGCCTTATAGACATAGATGTCGTCGATAATTGAATCAGGCCGGGCAAGATAAACGTATTCAAATATACATGGGCTGAGCGAAGAGTTTTCGGTACATTGCTTTCTATGGAGGTTGTTATCAGCATCAATGTAAATTGCTTCGCCTGGCTTGATGTCAGATATCAATTCAAATCCTGACGCCTGAAGCGCGACGCTTTCAGATGCAATCATGTATTCTACACCTTCATCTGTATCACGTTTGCCGTAAACAACAGGACGAATACCGTGTGGATCACGAAAACCAAGGATGCCTTTGCCTGTGAGCATAGCGATTACGGCATAGGCACCTTCAATACGTTTATGCGTTTCAGTAACAGCAGTGAAAATATCATCAACCGATAAATTCAAAGAACTCGACTTTTGTAATTCATGTGCTAAAACATTCAATAACACTTCAGAATCAGATTCAGTATTGATGTGGCGCAAATCCGACTCATAGAGCTCTTGTTTAAGCTTATCTACATTGGTTAAGTTGCCGTTATGGGCGAGTGTGATGCCATAGGGTGAATTGACATAAAAGGGTTGAGCTTCTGCTGATGACGAACAGCCGGCGGTTGGATATCGAACATGACCAATGCCCATATTGCCCACAAGCTGCAACATATGCTTAGTGTGAAAAACATCACTCACCTGACCATTATCCTTGCGTAGGCAGAGTTTCTTTCCATCCGAGACCACAATGCCGGCAGAGTCTTGGCCTCGATGTTGAAGCACTAACAAGCCGTCATAAATAATCTGTGCCACAGATTGACGACTAACAATTCCAATGATCCCACACATAGTTTTTAACTCTTAAATATAATAGTTGAATTAAGTTAAAAGAATTAATTCATGATTGAGAGAATATAGTCAATGCTGCTATCTCAGCATCGCTACAATGAGATCTTCTATAACGAGAATCGGCTTGCAATATCTTGCGGCAGAATCCCTTTAATCCAAACCGCAAGATTAACAAAGTATTCTACCATCAATGACTCTTGCCACCACGACTCGACTGGCATAGGCGTTAATTGAGCTAATAAAACGACCATAGTAACGATTAGCACGCCTCGCGCAGCACCAAAAACTACCCCCAGACTTTTGTCAGTACCGCTCAATCCTGTCTTAGATACCATTTGACTCGCGATGTAATTAACAATGGCTCCTACAATTAAGGTACAAACAAAAAGAATACCAAATGCACTGCCAGAACGGATTGTGGGAGAAGAAATGTAAGGTTCAAGTAACTCTGCCAAGGGTTCGAAGTAACGTAAGGCGATGAATCCCGCTAAAACCCAACTGGTTAAAGAAATGGATTCCTTTACAAAACCTCGTACCAAGCTGATCAGTGCGGATAAAGCGACGATACCAATAATAATAAAATCAAGCCAATTCATAGACATCTCTTTAACCTTGGAAACAGCAAAATGAATTAGCTAACATTTGAAGGATCATTACTCATATACCATAATCAAACCATTAATATTATATTTGGCTTTAATCTTATTTTGCGCAATTTTTGATAATTTTCGACTCACAAAAGGCCCCAATCTGACGCGATAGCTAGGGATAGAGTTGGCAGTAAATTTTTCTATAAATACAGCTGCTATTTTTGATTTCCTGAGTGTATCTCGTTGCAATATCGCTTTAGACTGGTCTTTAAAGCTCCCTACCTGCAACACAAAGCTGTCGCCACCAGACTTTTTCTTGATAGTTGTTGTTTTTACTGAAGTAGCTGCTACTGCCTTTGAAGCAATTGGTTCTGCCTTTACTTCCGTTTGATCAGAGTTACTTTTGTCTGTCTCAGAAAGTGCAACTACGAGCTCATCCGCCATTTTACCGATAAGCGAAGATTGTTCGTCAATGACACCTAACTGTATCGTTGGCAAGTCATCAACATTGGCATGCAATTCGACAATTTTCTGCTCAAACTCTGTGTTTTCATCCAGTGGATATGAAGGAGGAATATTAACGGTTAATGTTTCATTTTTCACACCAGAGCCATCAAGAATCATCGGTAAAAAGATTACCGCTAGTGCGAATATAACGCTAATACCCACGAGCCTTTGTTTTGTATTTTGATCCATGGTTAGACTTAGCTAGTGTTAGTTCTCGAAGTAGCCCGAAGAAAAAGCTCGACTGTTACAAATGATCCAGTAACTAGTATTATATCCTGATTAGTTAAAGAAGACATCGCGTGTTCTAAAGAATGCTCAACGGTTTCAAAACGTTCATCCACTGACACACAGTTGGCTATTCGCTGCTCAAGCTTTTCTGCACTGAGGCCTCGGTCGCAGTCGAGTGTTAATAACCACCAGTCGTCGACTACCTTATTCAACTCCAAAACGAAGTTTATGCTGTCTTTATCCTCTAACATACCGAGAAGCACGATAAGACGTCCCGTTTCTGGCTTTAATAGCAACAAGTTTTTCGCCAGCACTTTGGCGGCATCATGATTGTGCCCAACATCGACATAGACATTGGCGGATAATGGCGTTTCTACTTTTTGAAAGCGGCCTATCAACTCGGTGCCTGCAAAATTCTTATCGACATTAACGGCGCTAACTTGACTGACACCTAACAATAAATGAAGGCCTGCAACAACACCCGCCAAATTCTGCACTTGATGGACGCCAGGCAATACTGGGGTTAAATTAAATTCAACATTGAGGCCTTTCCAAACATAGCAACCCAGTGTAGTCGTTGCCTGAATATCAAAGTCACGCTTATATTGCAAACTGCTACAGTTCAGCCGACTAATTGCATCCAGCACCGATTGCGGTGGCTCACTATCATTGCAAATAACAGGAATACCTTCACGCAATACACCCGCTTTTTCGAAACCAATTTTCTCACGAGTATCACCCAACCAGCTTTGATGATCGATACCTATACTGGTCAAGTGAACCATATCAGCATCAATAATATTAACCGCATCCAATCGTCCACCAAGACCCACTTCCAATACTGCAAAATCCAAATTTTCTTGCTGCATTAACCACAAGGCAGCCAATGTTCCAAACTCAAAATAACTGAGTGAGATATCACCTCTAGCTTGGTCTATTGCTTCAAATGCGGTACAAAGCATCGAATCAGTCGCCATTTTATGGTTGATTTTAATTCGTTCGTTATATTGTAATAAATGGGGTGAGGTATAACTGGCAACCGAATATCCGGCATTATATAGCCAAGTTTCATAACTGGTTACGGTAGAGCCTTTGCCATTCGTACCCGCCACTGTAATCACTTGGTTAGCGACTTTATTGATGCCAAGCCGGTTCGCTACCGTTGAAACACGCTCAAGGCCAAGGTCTATTGATCTAAAGTGTAATAGGAGTTGCCAATCAAGCCACTCTTGTAAAGTATTAAAGCGCATCTTAAGTTATTTGATGTTAAGTGGTTGAGAGCCTGAAAATCAATTCAAAGTTTGAAATACAGGCAACTGGCATTCTATGTTAAGGCGTTGCTTGCCCCATCATCATGGTGCATAGCGAACTAATCTTTTGACGTAACTGACGCCTGTCGACAATCATGTCAACTGCACCATGTTCAAGTAAAAATTCACTGCGCTGAAAACCTTCTGGTAGAGTTTCTCGAACAGTTTGTTCAATAACCCGAGGGCCAGCAAAACCTATCAATGCATTGGGTTCGGCAATATGAATATCGCCTAACATGGCTAAACTAGCTGATACACCTCCCATAGTTGGATCGGTTAAAACACAAATATAAGGGAGCCTACGCTTTGAGAGTCGAGTGAGCGCAGCGCTTGTTTTTGCCATTTGCAGCAAAGAAAACAATGCTTCCTGCATGCGAGCACCACCACTTGCGGTAAAGCAAACGAGTGGAATATTGTTTTCGATACTGACATTCACTGCTCGCACAAATTTTTCACCAACAACACCACCCATCGAACCGCCCATAAACTTAAACTCGAAGGCAGCAGCAACCAATTCAACGCCCATAACCGAGCCTTGCATCACTATTAGCGCATCTTTTTCGCCAGTTTGCTTTTGAGCCTGAGACAGTCTATCTCGATATTTTTTATCATCTTTAAATTTTAGTACGTCGTCTGCTTCCAAATTGGCGGCAATTTCGACTTTTCCTTCTGCATCAAAGAAATAATCTAACCGTCGTCTGGCAGGGATCCGCATATGGTGATCACATTTAGTACACACTTCCTGACTTCGATCTAACTCGGCCCTGTAAATGATGGCATCACAACTGTCACATTTAGCCCACAGGCCTTCGGGCACACCTTTCTTATCACTAATGCCCGATGTGCGTATTTTTGACGGCAGTAATTTCTCAAACCAATTCATACGGCGCTCCGATTTTTAACACCCTTAATCATTTCAGACAGCGTGTTTATGATTCCATTTTTTGTAACGATTAAGTAACCGAATGTCAGCTCTATTAACTCCACTGGCGACAACTCTATGGCTTTAGAGTCAGCCTTAATAATAACTGTCTGCTCAGTTTGACTATTATTATCTTTTGCCTGAGCAATAATTATACATAAACCCATAGGATTAAGATCTTCATATTTCAGGCTTGTTAGAGCACAATTTAGTTTGCCGACTAGTTTCATCACTATAGTTGTTTACGAATAACAAATCAGATCATCCAAAGTAATATTTAATATTAGAACGAGCCTACTTCAGGGTCATGCATTTGCATCGCCACGCACAACCTCTTGAAAAAACTGTTTGATTAAGTTTAAGTCCTTCAAGCCTTTTGAAATCTCAACACCAGAACTAACGTCTACGCACCAAGGCCTAACTTGAGTCACTGCTTCAGCAACATTCGCTGGGTTAAGTCCCCCCGCGAGTAACAACGGACGGTCAAACGATGAAGGTATTTTTGACCAATCAAATGTATCACCAGAACCACCTTGTAGTCCAGCAGCGTTGCTGTCAAAAAGGAAACCCTGGGCTGAAGGATACTGCGCCGCATAAGTTTCAACATTGACCGTACTACCCATCGATATAGACTTGATATAAGGTTGATTCCACCGAACGCAATCAGCCTCTGATTCATCACCATGAAACTGTAAACAATCCGGGTTGATAGCCGATAAAACCTCTTCAACCCATTCCCTTGTTTCATCCATGAACAAGGCAGTGATTGTAACAAACGGGGGCATAGCATCTCGAATTTTACGGGCGGCATCCAATCCTAAAAATCGGGGACTGTTGGGATGAAATACTAAACCTAAAGAATCAGCGCCTTGGTGCGCAATAAACAGTGCTTCACTGAGTTGTGTAATGCCACAAACTTTTATTCGAGTTCTAGTATGAAGAGCGCTAGGCAGAATAGTAGTTGGTATTAGAGTACTTTGTTTCATAAGTGAGTGGCTTCAATAGTTAAAATAAAACAGGCCTTTTGCCTGCAAAAGGCAGCTTAAATTGTTCAGGGTAATGAGCTCGAACGAAGTATAGACCTTCTGCTGATGCAGTATTAGCCGCTTTTGACCGATCTTTCCCTTCAAATACATCAGTAAACCATTGATCTGACTTTTGCATTTTCCCTACTTCTATCAAACTACCTGCAATGTTACGCACCATATGATAAAGGAAGGCATTAGCCTTGATATCTAGCAATATGACATCACCCTGACGTTTGACACTTATGTTATGGACGTTTCGGTAAGCGGTATTCGATTGACAGCCCGCTGCTCTAAAAGCACTAAAGTCATATTCACCAACCAAATGTTGAGCCGCCTCA
>JBLHWR010000073.1:0-10444 GCA_047629275.1 Gammaproteobacteria bacterium | reverse complement strand
ATTGGTAGACGCAAGGGACTTAAAATCCCTCGGTAGAAATACCGTGCCGGTTCGACTCCGGCCCCGGGCACCATTATAAATCAATGACTTAGACAAAATTTATAAATTATTTGTACCCTCAAAAAAACTAATGTAGGCGCAATGTAGGCGTCCAAGATTATCTAGTTCTATCAAAATTGTCTTTGGCTCTTTATCTCATAATGATGGGGTCCCAGGTTCGAATCCTGGTGTTGCCACCATATTCCCTAAAAAACCAATAACTTATAAAAGTTATTGGTTTTTACGTTTTAGGCGCATTCTATCTGGGTCGACTATGGGTCGGAATTGAGTTTATTCTTCTCATGAGTCATATTACTTAAAATGCCTCGGTCAAAATACCGTGCCGGTTCGATTCTGGGCCCGAGCACCATATAGATCAATAATTTACACCCTACGCCGTCTCTATTAAATCAGATTTAAAGTCTGGTGCAGGTGAATGCCCCCTCTTTTCCCTGGTTGGCTTTTAACAAAGCATTTAATTGAATAGCTATGTTATTTCAGATGGATTTTAGGGGCTCCTGCTATCGTTGCTGGCGGGTTGCAGCCAATGGCAGCTTTGGGCAAAATAGCAGCCGTTCTTGATCACTACAGAAATTGGCTTGCCACTTTGCACAATAGCCTCTGGGTTTAAAAAAACTTCCGAAGGAGCCCTTTTTGTGTGTCTTCTATGCTGTTGTAAACGTCCTTATTATTTGTCATTTAAAGCTAAATTAAGTTAGTGACGTTTATTGAAAGCTGTTGGCCCAAATGTTGTAACGGGCGCCGTCGGATTGGTACCTCACCGCGATGGCATTGCCACTGCTATTAACCGCGACTTGAGGATTAAGGGCAGCTCCTGCGTTGTTGGTCTCAATCAGTTCGGCAGCGCCCCAGCTGGTGCCATTAAAGCGGTTGGTCATAATGTTGTTATCGGTACCGTCGTATTAGAACCACACCGCGATCGCATTGCCGCTGTTATCAATCGCAGCTTGAGGGTTAAAGGCATCTCCTGCGTTGTCGGTCTCAATCAGTTTGTCAGTGCCCCAGCTCCCCCAGATGTGGTGAAAGACCTGCTGTAATCGGCAGCTAGGGGATTACCCTGAGGTCAGTGATCGCCGTGCCTAACGTGGCGGTGTAAGTGGCGAGGATGTCAAGCTCGCTGCCAAGGGTAAAGGTCGCTACGTTATTGTTACCTTCGTAAGTGACTGTGCCATCAGTAGCGCCTGATTTGGCTAGCGTAAAACTGGAGCCGGTGGTGGTTACCGTTTTGTCGCGATGTTTTTTGATTATGATGAGCTTACGGCGACCGATGAAGATTTTTACAATATATATAATGCGGTTATAGGGTCTACTGCAGGAACGGGCGCGTCGCACAGGGGTTCGTTTTTGGTTCGTGCTTCGGATGTTCCTGGACCATCAATCATCGCACTATTTGGATTAGGCCTTGTCGGTCTAGGTTTTGCACGTCGTAGACGTCAAGTTTAATACCCTATAACTCTGCGGCAGCTCTTCGCTGCCAACGTTTTACAGTCAATCCCAAAGAAGAAGCTATCTCACTCGAGGTGGCTTTTTTTATTCTCAGTTGCTCATAAAGCTGACTGATATGTAAAACGTGTTTCTCGACCGTCTTTTTTGCTACGGTCAATTGGCCTCCCTTGAAGTAATACCCAAGGAAGTTAAATCCATTTTCTCTCTTTCCGATATACGTTTTATCGGGATGCTTCTCTACTTTTAGTTTGTTTAGTATTTGGTTCAGTTGTTTGATGGCTTTGCGATTATGCCAACGGGTCTTGGTCATGATTAAGATATCATCCATGTATCTAACGTAGTACAGGTTCTTGCTAGTGAAATGGTCGTCCATAGCCTTAAAATACAACGCACCCAGTATCGGACTTAATGGACAGCCTCTGGATATACCGTTACCAATATCTTTAAACTGACCGCCATATTCGACACAGCGATGAATGACCTGATATAGGTAATGGCGTAAGTCACTATCACCAACAGCATCATTAATCTGTTCCAGCAACAGATACTGGTTGATCGATTCATAAAAACCCTTCACATCGGTTTTGCAGACATAATGGTAGTCATCCAGATGACCTCGGATATCTACTACGGTTTGCTTTAACCCGCCGTGACCTTTGACATGGGTACAGAGCGGCGATAACGAGAGCAATGATTGTAGATCGGTAGCCATCAGCTTCATCACCAGACCGTCTTGCGAACCCCACAGATGGATAATCTGCCCATTTTGTTTGATGATTTTCTGTAGTGGTGAGAACCGATAATCACCCGTATTAATCTGACGTAGCAGATCGGACTTGATTGCAGAATAATGACAACGAAAATGCCAAATATTGGCATTGGGTGGAAAGTGCTTTCTCTGCTGGCATAACCAACGGTAGGCAATGTCTAACTGAGGCAGCTTGTATTGCATGAATTAAGTATAGTTTAACCAGAGACTTTAGATCAAATACAGTGACTTAGTCGTCCAGAGTTTTTATTTCAAATGGCTTTACGACAGCTCAACCTCTAATAAAAGCCATTATTCGAATGACTCCTTTGTCAACACCGCTGTCGTTCGGGTGGCAGTCAAAAAGGATGGCAATTGTCCGGTTGTCTGGTATTGCGTACAGTTATTGACAGAACTCCAAGTGGCCGCAATCACCTTCGGTTTCTATTTTTCAGAGTTAGCGGTTTTGAGGTTCATTTCTCATCTATGATCGCGAGAAATCTCGTAGTCGTCTACCGACCTGACGCCAATTACAAAATCAGGGACTTTCTCTTCGTACTCGCTAAATCGCCCTGAGTGGCACATTTCCAAATGAATAGGCATTTACAGAATTTGGTGTTTGGGCCGTCCATGAGCACCATATAGAGGGACTAATCATTAGAATCAGCAACTTGTATAGCCTCATTGATTATCGGGCTAGATGATTTCTCAAGGCGGCGAAGCTCGCGCCAAATAGTGACTGGTGGATTTCCTAAGAATTGAAATTGACGAATACCCCATGTGGAGGCGCATGCTTCTAAACGTCCTGCATTTTTTTTGCACTGCCTTCAAACAAATCATCATCCAACCTGTAGCTATCGACGTTCTTGAAAATATATTTAACGATATAGGCTGTCGCAGAACCTTTTGAATAGTTAATCTCATCGAATCTGAATCGATGCTCTTGTAGTGGTTTAAAACCACTACATCCTGAGTTCTGAAGAAGTTTAAAAATAGTTCGGGAACGGCTATGGCCCTAGGTTCGAAATTGCCTTATTTTTAGGGTGTAACAGTCGGGACGTTCCTTGGTAATATTGGCTAAATAGTCAATCAGCACTATGGACTTTCAGAAATAAAATCGAGACGCAATGAGTTGAAGAACGAACTACTAATGTCAAAGGAAGGGAAAAAAAGTAGCGCGCCACCCAACACAGCCAGCGCACCAAAGACTTAACACTTACAAGTTCAATATACTCCAAAAGTCCTTCGCTGTCTTATGGCAGTAATTAAACTAAGCCTATAGGCCATTGCGAGGTATGAATTACTAGGACTTATGATTATAAAAATGCCCGCAGAAATGCGCCCAATAGTTTTTGTTAGGATCAATATCAGGCTAATCAATTGTATCGATGACAGATTGCTTGTTCTAATGCTAACCAACAAAGTAGGGGGTAGCTTTATTTTCTAGCATCTAATGATCTTGAATGCGCCACCTTAACTAGGCTTTTATATCCACCAAATGGGAGTTTTTGAGGGAGGCAGGCGGTTTATTAACATCCTATATTCTGATGACCTTTAGTTGTAATTAACCAATTGTGCTAATGTTGATAGACAAATGGTGGGTGTTGTTCCAACCGTTCTATGGCGGTGTGAGTCTAATAAGGTCTTTTTAAAAGCTGGTTCTGAGGCTTTCTTATTGATACACGCCATGGACCAAACGTCCTAACTTAATTGGCTTTTGGATTGCCTCAGGCGTTATTATTAATTTTGTTTCTGGAATGTAAAAGATGATTTATAAGCTGGGTGATAAGTCACCTGATATTCACCCATCCTGTTTTGTTGCTCCGTCTGCTGACTTAATCGGCTCGGTGGTAATGCATAGTAAAGCCAGTGTTTGGTTCAACTGCGTACTACGTGCCGACAACGAGCCTATCACTATTGGTGAAAATTCAAACGTACAAGACGGTTCGATTCTGCACGTGGATAAAAACTTCCCGATCAACATAGACGCTAACGTCACTATTGGTCATAAGGTGATGCTTCACGGTTGCAGCATTGGTGAAGGCTCGCTTATTGGTATGAATGCGGTGGTCATGAATGGTGCAAAAATTGGCAAAAACTGTTTGATTGGTGCAAACGCATTAGTCACTGAAGGCATGGAAATCGCAGACGGTTCGATGGTGCTTGGCTCACCCGCTAAAGTAGTCAAACAACTAGACCAGAAGACTCAAGCAATGCTAAAAATGGGTGCTGTCCACTACACCCGAAATAGCGTCTTGTACTTAGCTGATTTGGAAGAAATTTAAGTGCCTGCTATGTGCTTAACAAGTGATCAAAACTTAAACATATTGAACGCAGGGGAAGGGTAGATCAAAAGTCTGCGGGTACATGATTCCGCTAGCGCCAACTTGGCTAGGCTTTTACATCGACAAAGTAAAGGGTTACCTTGTACAAATTAGTTTACATTGTTGTTTACGAAATCAAGCGTATAGTTTATTTAACCTGTTGCAATTTATGCTGAATAAATAGCCTCATTAAAAACTATCAAATTAAAATTTTGGTGTGAGTGAGCTTTGATTAATGCTAGTTTTTTTTAAAAGCTGCCAATAGGATTAATCCCAACGTGAATAATTGTTGGTCAATTATTGATGTAAATTCAGTTAATAATTATTAACGCCTATTTAAATCAGTTAATTAGAGCCTAAGTGTGACATTGGCTCTGAGCACCAATCATACAAATAAAAATCTACTCTTAGGATATACTTGGAAACAAAATTGGTTAATTGTTGCGGCACAAAGGCGATTTAGTTTAAGGTCATTCAATTATTCTGTTATTTCGCAATAAAATATTTCTGTTGCGAGAAATTTAGAATGTCTCAATAAATACGTTTGGGTTTATAAGCGATTACTTCCCAGCAAAGCTATATTGTTAAATTTCTAAAGTAGCAGTTGTCGATTAATGGTTAAAATGAGAGATATATCAATTTATTGATGCCTACGTAGCGGTACCGTTGTGTTTGGATTATTTAATAGGAGATTGTGTTAATGGATGAAGATTTAAAACACGCCGTCACTAACACAGAGTCTAAGTCTAAACTTAAAACTAAACAGCGACGACTCAATAAGCTAATTAAGCATTACAAAATACTCGATATCCTCATTTTCGCTGCCAACATAAATGATGACGCCCTTTTGGTTGCAAGAGATAAAGTTGAAGCAGGGAGAAATGGAAACAAAGCATTTAGAACAATGGCTTCCCAGCTTGGCAGAGAGCAACTCATTAAACTTCGATCAGACCTTAAGATAATCAATTTGGCTTAGAACCAACTTAATTTTTTTGCGCTAACTAAGACCTTTTAATACAAACCTGTAAATGTGCTTCAAACAGTGAAGATTGGCTTTGGTCTTTTGTAATCATCCGCACGTAAGTGGGCCGTCCGTCACATAGTTAGTTAGATTTGGCTTAAAAAAGTAGGCTTAATTTGATAGTTTCAATGTGGTTCGATTAACAAAATAAACACCCATTAAACATAGTGCCATGCCGGATATCGACATAATACTCAGCGTTTCGTCAAATAAATAGTGAGCTTCAACAACGACTAAAGGTGGAACAAGATAAAACATACTAGAAATACGACTGGCTTCGCCAAGCTTAATAATAGACATGAGTAGGACGACGCCACCAATAGAAAGACCAAATACCTGCCAAGTTAGTGCGATAGCAAAACTAGTCGACCAAGCTACATGCCAGTTCTCTCCTAGCAAAAATGCAAATATTGCTGTTGCCAGGGTGGCGGCAACATACTGCATCAGCACACCTGTTAATAGATGTGATTGATCACAAAATTTTTTTTGATAAATAATGCTGCTGGATGCCGAAAGTAAACTAAGTAGGCAAACTCCGATGGGAATTAACCCGAGGCCATTGTCGTCAATCAAACCGAGACCAAATTTCCCAAAGATAACAATGGCCACCCCAACGAACCCGACTACTAGGCCGATTATTTTTTTTGTGGTGAATGATTCACCAATCAAGAAACTCGCCAAAACCATGGTTAGTATCGGCTGAATACCAATAATAATAGCAACAATACCAGACGGCATGCCCTGTTTAATGGGCCAGAATACGAAGCCAAGATAGCAACAGTGAAGAATTACTCCTGTCATCATATCGTGTCGATATGGCCAAAATTTTCTAGGTAGGGTAACGCCAAATAAGTAAAGTATTGGGATAAGGGCTAGAGTTGTGAGTGCCATCCTTAGACATAAAAACACAAATGGATCGGCATGTTGCATGCTGTACTTGGCGGCAATAAAACCTGTGCTCCAGATCAGCACAAATATTAAAGGCGATAGGCGAATGAAGGGGGTGCTATTAGACATGCCAAATTATCTTGAGAGTGATAAAAACCTATTGGCTTTAACTAAATGAAAGCCAATAGGTTATTAGAAAAAACTTATTTGATTTCGAGCAATTCGACTTCAAAAATTAATGTTTCGTATGGCCCAATTGATTGTCCTGCGCCACGGTCGCCATATCCCAGCTTATAAGGTACGAAAAACTTATATTTGCTACCAATATTCATTAACTGAACGCCTTCGGTCCAACCAGGAATTACTTGATTGAGACCAAATGAAGCGGGTTGATCGCGTGAATATGAACTATCAAATTCAGTGCCATCGAGCAATGTTCCTCGGTAGTGAACAGTTACCGTATCGGTTGCTTTAGGTTTTACGCCTTCGCCTTCAGTTATAACCGTGTACTGTAAGCCTGACTCAGTGGTAGTAACACCCTCTTTTTCAGCATTCTCTGCCAAGAATGTTGCACCACTTGCCTTGACACCCGCAAATTTTGCTTCATTTATTTTTTGCTGCGATGCGCTTAAAGCAGCGCCAGCTTCATCAAGTGTCATCAGTGTTTCTTCACCTTCTGCTTGTGCTTTTATACCTTCCAGCAAAAGTTTATAATCAACTTCTCCGTATTGTTTTAATACCTGTTCGCTAATCATCATGCCTAAGCCGTAACTTAATTTTTCTTTATCAGTGTTAATAGTGGTTGCTCCAATGGCTGTTATAGTAAAAAAAAGGCCTACTACAGTCAGACCGATACGTTTGAAATGCATATTAATAATCCAAGGTTTGATTTAAAAGAGGTCGAATATTGCGTGGCATTATATATACCTGAGCTGAATAAAATAGAGGGCAATCTGTTAAATTAGTTTCAAATAACGAAGGTTTCTAAGTAAATAAAACTTCAACAACCAAATCAGGAACAGGACCGATGACATTATTAACGACAAAGAATATTAATACTTTAGGCCAGCCAATAGGCTTTGCTGTTGATTCGCGGCAGCCTTCTTTGCACCCCCAAGGCTCTCTTATGGCTGGTCGTTTGTGTCGACTAGAGCCGATAGATATTGCCGATCATGCGCAGGATTTGTTTGAGGCATTTCTAATTGATGAAAATGATCATAACTGGACGTATTTGCCTTATGGGCCATTTAAGCATTTTGAAGACTTTAAACACTGGCTATGTTCAGTCGTTAAAAATGATGACCCCTACTTTTTTAGCGTCATTGATCTGTCTAACGACAAAGCGGTTGGCGTCGCAAGTTATTTACGTATCACCCCTAATGTAGGTGTTATTGAAGTCGGACATATTCACTTTTCACCCTTGATGCAGGGGTCTGCTTTATCAACTGAGGCCATGTACTTAATGATGTCGAGAATATTTGACGATTTAAACTACCGTCGTTATGAATGGAAATGTGATTCATTAAACGGACCCTCTTGTCGAGCTGCCGAACGGCTTGGTTTTTTGTTTGAAGGCATCTTTCGACAGGCAACTGTGTATAAAAATCGTAACCGCGACACTGCTTGGTATTCGATACTTGATGGCGAATGGCCGATCATAAAGGGTGTGTTCGAGAACTGGCTAAAGGCCGAAAACTTCGATATTGATGGTAGTCAAAAAACAAGCCTATCTAGCAATATGACTGATGCATTAAAAGTGATTCGATAAACAAGTGTGAAGAAGATTATTAATCTCTCTAAATGGCATCAGTAAGGTTGATTAGTTGGGTTACTAATGTAAAATGCTCAGCCAGAATTTATAGTCGCGTAGCTCAGTTGGTTAGAGCACTACCTTGACATGGTAGGGGTCCCCAGTTCGAATCTGGGCGTGACTACCAATTTTTTAATGATCGATAATTGATTCGATCTAATTTGTTAGTAGTCATTGAGTTGTCCGCAAAACGACTCGTAAATTAAATATAATCTACTCGCAAGTTTTTTTATTTCACAATCAAATCAAGTGACCTTTTGTATGGGTCACCACTGAATAGGAAATACCATGCCCACAATTACCCTCCCTGATGGTTCGCTAAGAAAGTTTGATCAACCTGTTTCTGTTTTAGATGTGGCTTTCGATATTGGCCCAGGCTTAGCTAAAGCAACATTCGCTGGTAAAGTGAATGGCAATCTGGTTGATGCTTCTTTTTTGATAGAACAAGATTCAGCACTATCTATTATTACGGGTCGTGATGAAGAGGCGCTAGAAATACTCCGTCACGATGCAGCGCATGTTATGGCACAGGCTACACAGGAGCTTTATCCTGGTACTCAGGTAACGATAGGCCCCTCGATAGAGGACGGCTTCTATTATGACTTTTACCGAGAGAAAGCATTCACACCGGACGATCTGATTAAAATAGAAGCGCGTATGCATGAAATTGTAAAACGCGATTTACCGATAGTTAGAGAAGTGTTTAACCGTGAAGAAGCTAAGCAGTTATTCGCTGATCTGGGTGAAACTTACAAAGTTGAAATTATAGAAGACATCATTCCAGAAGGAGAGGAAGTCACGATTTATCGTCAGGGTGACTGGTTTGACGTATGTCGTGGGCCACATTTGCCATCTACTGGAAAACTGGGTAATGGCTTTAAACTCATGAAATTGGCAGGTGCTTATTGGCGCGGTGATTCCAATAATGTGATGCTACAAAGAGTTTATGGCACCGCTTGGGCAAACAAAAAAGATTTAAAACTACATTTGCATCGCATTGCTGAAGCCGAAAAGCGTGATCACAGAAAACTTGGCAGAACGCTGAACATGTTCCATACCCAGGAAGAAGCGCCAGGAATGATATTTTGGCATAATCGTGGCTGGCAGCTCTATTTGAATATTCAAAATTATATTCGTGCTCAGCTTAAGGAGCATGACTATCAAGAAATTCACACGCCTCAAATCGTTGACCGTAGCCTTTGGGAAAAGTCAGGCCATTGGGATAAATATCAGGATATGATGTTCACCACTAGCTCTGAAAGTCGTGATTACGCAGTAAAGCCAATGAACTGTCCCTGTCATGTACAGGTATATAATCAGGGCCTAAAAAGTTACCGAGATCTACCATTACGTCTGGCTGAATTTGGCTCCTGCCATCGTAATGAGCCGTCAGGTACCTTGCATGGTTTGATGCGGGTTCGTAATTTTGTACAGGATGATGCCCATATTTTTTGTACAGAGGACCAAATTCAGGCTGAAGTCTCTTCATTTATTGATTTGGTATTTAAAGTCTATAAGGACTTTGGGTTTGAAGATGTCATTGTAGCGCTGTCTACTAGACCCGATCAGCGAGTTGGTGAAGATGAACTATGGGATAAGGCAGAGAATGCTTTGCAACAATCGTTAGAAAACAAAGGCCTGGAATGGAAATTACAACCGGGTGACGGTGCATTTTATGGCCCGAAGATTGATTTCTCGTTAAAGGACTGCTTGGGCCGAGTGTGGCAATGCGGTACGATACAGGTTGATTTTTCAATGCCTGGTCGCCTTGACGCTAAATATATTGCAGAAGATGGATCAAAGCAGATTCCCGTCATGTTACATCGCGCCATTTTGGGGTCGATCGAACGTTTCATTGGGATTTTAACGGAAGAATTTGAAGGAAAATTTCCGCTTTGGTTGTCGCCTGTTCAGGCTGTTGTGATCAATATTACGGACAAACAGGCCGACTATGCTAAAAATATTGAAAAAATGCTTAAAAAACAGCAAATAAGAGTCATTTCAGACTTGAGAAACGAAAAGATCGGCTTTAAAATTCGCGAGCACACGCTACAGCGCATTCCTTACATGCTCGTGGTTGGTGATCGAGAAATGGAAGAAAATAAAATAGCAGTCAGAAGTCAAGGTGGTGAAGACCTTGGCGTAAT
>JBLHWR010000072.1:0-10465 GCA_047629275.1 Gammaproteobacteria bacterium | reverse complement strand
TTTGTACTTGAGATTTTGCCCGATAGCGAATAATAGCTTTGCGAATCATCACAATCGCAAACCAGATAGAAAAGATGCCGACTAAGGCATATACACCTTCCATCAAAGGACGCTCTAGAAGATATGTGACGCTTAAAACAACGCCTGAGATTAATAGCAGGATAAATATCCACGCTAATATACGGAAAAAATTTCTCATGATTATTTCACCAATCCCATAATCTGAGCGAGCCATTCACTAATTTGAAGGGAATAAAATACAAAAACACCTACAATCACTAAAATAGGGGCTGCAGTGAAAAAAGGAATTAGATTTGTTCTAGAGGTCGCTTGTCGGCCTTGATGAACAGTCGCTTGATACGCTTGATCAAACAGACGGGTTTTTTCTAGTGTTTGATTTGCATCTTCGGGCAACAGTAGATCTAAGTTAAAAATACGAATTTCAGCCAGTTTAGGTCGGTCGTCGGGCATAAAATATTGCCCTTTGTAGCCTAAACCCAAGCACAGTAAGAAAACTTCACGAATACTTCGATCCTCACCTTCACGATTTAATTTATTTAAGCGTTCGAAAAATTCACGTCCTGCATTGGTTGTATCAAAATAATGGCGTTGCAGTGAATTCTGCTGCCATTTTGATTTGTTACACCAGTTAGACGTTAAAATCATCTCATCAACGTAAGAAACGACAGGAAATAATGCACTAATGGCTTGGTTTTCACTCAAGCCTTTAGCTATGACCTTTTCTCGTGACTGGTCCAAAAGCACAGTTAATGAATTTTTAATGTCATTAATATCCTGCTCGGATTCAGCGCTAAACATCGGCACAAGTTGTCGTGTTTTTAACAGTACATCTATATAAAAATCAACTAAACGCATTACTCAATCCATAAATTATTTGCGTAGAATAACAAGCTCTACTTTTAAATCGCTTGGAGCTTCATCCCACATAAGGGCTAAGTTTTGTTTACTCTGAATCTGCTGCCACTTTTCATCATGAATATCAATACGTGCATAGTTTGCAAAGGCTTTCTTTGGTAAACCAGCAGGCGGTGATGGCATGTGATAGAGACCAACGCCAGGTAGTGACCGTTCGGCTAACACTTCTACCATGCTTCCATCCGCAAGTTTCGCGGTTGTTAAGAATGATTGAGAATGGTCTGTCCAAGTCTGTTCTGTATTTAATATTAAGTAAAAATCAACCTGCTGTTCGAAGAATTCAGCAGGGATTTCTGTACTGAAATACTTACCATCAAAATCCAATTCAACCAAGAACTGAGGGCCAACAGAGATCTCATTCATCAACTGGCTAATTAGATTTCGGGCGGCATGAAAACATTCACCGATATTTGTATGATTATAAGAAGGCAATAATCGTTCGCCTTTCTTATTTTCTCCTAAAAAATTCACATCTTGAGTGAACGTACTAATTTCACCAACAAGTTCGCGAAGAGTGCCGTAAACATCCCAGGGATGAATGTTGGGAGTTTCGGTAATATGAAATAATCTTGGAACGTATCTTGATAACGTTTGTAAGCCGATACGGTAACGTAATAAATTAGGGTCAAAGCTCCCTGATTGTTGGCCGGCACTATTATTACTGCTCAACTGAATAGCTCGGCCCGTTAGTTCATCACGCAATTCTTTCACTAGTTGTTGTAATTCATTGGCTCCTGTCATGGTAATCAATGGAGGAAAAAATTCATTAATGAAAATAAGATTTTCACCATCAAGAGCGATTTTAGCAACAGGAATTAACAAAAAGTCAGCATAAGCTTCGCGTTCATGTTCAAACACAATATTTAACTTGTGGGTAAGGGTCTGAAGTTCAGCTTTAGGTCCATCCGAATATATATCATCAACCGTAAGAGGGGACGCCTGAGTAAAATATCGGGTCTTAACCGCTGAAATTTCAACAGCATCTTGAATAACCGTAACGTTTGAATCAAGGCTACTTATTTTACGCAAACTAACGTAAACATTGAGAGGTACCTCAGGATCAATCGTTATATTATCTAATTGTCTATTCTGGATATAAGCATTTTCACCAATGACAACATGTGTACCATCCTGAAAGACGATTTCACCTTGGTTAAGTTCTACAATGCGTTGCTGCAACGACAACTTAGCCATAGAGAATGAAATAAAACCCCAAAACCAAGGACGAGAATACTCTCGAACTAAGTCTGACTGGGTTGCTTGATGCAGCTCACTTTGCTGAAAATGCTGAGGTTGCAAAAACATCCCCTGACGCCAAAATACAGGCTTAATTGTAGCCACGCTTACCCCCAAATATAATAATTATTGCAAACCAACTAAAAAAGATTGGTTTCATCCTTGTCTAAAATACGAAATTCACGAGTACTCTTCCGACCGAGAGAAATATCGATGTACAAATTGTCTGGAACTGCTTTTGCTTCATCGGCAATCAGGCCCAAGCTTGAAAGCATTATATCGACAAAACCACGTTTAGCCGGCTTGACCGGTATCGGATAAATTTTAACATCAAGCTCTGTGTTTAAACCAAAATAGCCTGAAATAATCCCAACGTATTGTGCGCTCTGTGCACGACTAAAAATAAAAACTTTTTCTCCACCAGGTTGCATTATGGAGCGAGAAAATTGGGCAATAGTGTCGTCTAGACGACCCTTGTTTAATAGTTGAACAGCACCTTCTTTGGTTTCTGATAAGCCTTGAAATGTATTTGGATCATTCAGTTGAAAAATGCCAAAAGCCAATGAATGAGGTCGCCCACTAATTACATTTAAATCAGCCGGTGCAGAGGCATGAATGTGTATAGCTCGTTCTTGATATGTCCAATCCTCTGGAGCCACTTCAAGCGTTGTTTTACTGGCGCAAGCTGTTAAAAAAAAAGATAAAAAAAGCGCGGTAATATAATGCACGTTAATATGCCTGATTCGTGTAACGAAAAGCCCGCAAATGTGCGGGCTTAGCTTCAAGTTGCTTACTAGCTTGCAGAAGCGCCAAAGCGATAGCTACCTTCGGTGCCCGCTGCTTCGTGAGTCCAGGTAATCGCACCAGGATTGATGTACAAAATTTCCTGGTGTGAAAGGTGAGCCTGAGTAGGATCGCCAATACTTGGAAGAATTGTTTCGATATCAACTAGAACAGCATTTTCAAGCTCCATTACATAATACAGCTCCTCTTCTCCACTAGCAGAAATGCGATACCAATTAACAGTAATCGTTAATTGCTCGCCAGACGTTAAGGCGTTATGCAGGAGAGGAGAGGCTTTGTCGATCATTTTAGTGATCTTCATCGGCTTCATCGCAGGCATACTTGTAATTTGACCGCTTTGTTCATTCGTTCCACGAGGTACGTGGTGAGAAAAAGCTTGAACCATGATCTGATCTTCGTGACCTTCTTGGGTCGCGGTACCTACTGAATCTTCACTTAAAGCTCCAGAGCTGATGTCACCTTGGTTTTGCCCTTCAATCTCCATATATGCTGGAATGGCCATATATTCTCTCCTGATTATTTAATTAAGATGGTACATAAGAAAATGAAAGCAGGTGATTAATTATCACCTGCTAACACTTACTATTCTTTGTCTAACTTTCCGGCTAGGGAAAGAGTAAAGCTGGAGCCCATGTATTTGAAATGCGGTCTAACATTCATTTCTACACGATAGAAACCTGGATTGCCTTCATCATCACTCACAATAATTTGAGCTTCACGTAAAGGTTTACGGCTGCGAACTTCTGGTGGTGGATTATCTTGGTCAGCAACATACTGACGAACCCACTGGTTCAATTCACGATCTAAATCATTACGAGTCTTCCAGCTGCCGATGTGCTCACGCTGAATTACTTTAATATAATGAGCCAAGCGGTCGATCATAAATAAGTAGGGTAATTCTGTCCCTAGCTTAAAATTTGTTTCCGCTTGTTTACCTTCAGGAGTATTTCCGAAGAATTTTGCCTTCTGACAAGTATTTGCAGAGAAGAAGGTCGCATTATCAGTGCCTTTACGAGCAACTAAGCCGATGAAGCCTTGCTCGGCTAATTCAAATTCTTGGCGATCAGAAAGCATTACTTCAGAAGGGCTATAGATTTTAGTCTCGCCATTCTCTTGATACTTATAGACTGGAAGATCTAGAACTTCACCACCGCTCTGTGGTCCAATTACGTTTGGACACCAGCGGAATTCAGCAAATGAACGTGCCATGTTACTTGCGAACGCATAAGAAGCGTTACCCCAACAAAGCTTTTCAAAGTCTTGCTTGATTCCTTCTTGGTAATTGAATTCTTTAACGACGTTATCTTCACCATAAGGTGAACGTAGCATAAAGCGAGGAACAGTAAGTGCCACATTACGAGCATCATCCGATTCACGGAAACTCTGCCATTTTGCGTATTGAGGACCTTCAAAGATTGACTCAAGGTCCTTTAATGCAGGCATGCCTTGAAAGCTATCTAGGCCAAAAAACTTAGGACCAGCAGACGCGATAAAGGGCGCATGAGACATTGCGCTAACAGAAGCAACATCTTGCATTAACTTTAAATCTTGTGAAGTAGGATCTAATGCAAATCCAGAAATGATAGCGCCATAAGGTTTGCCACCAAATTGGCCATATTCTGCAGAGTACACATGTTTATACAAACCAGAACGAGTAACGTCTGGTGCATCTTCAAAATCTTCAATCAGTTCCAACTTAGAAGTACTGATCATTTCGAGCTGAATGTTTTGTTTAAAATCGGTACGGTTAACTAAAAAGTTAAGACCGCGCCAAGATGATTCAATTTTTTTGAACTCATCACTGTGAATGATTTCATCAAGTTGACCACCAATTTTTTTATCGATCGCACTGATCATGTCGTCAACAAGCTTCTTTTCGACTTTATCGACTTTTTTGTTGCTTGCTAGCAAGTCGGTGATAAATGCTTCTACACCTCTACGCGCTGTATCAAACCCGTCATCGCCTGGCTGAATGCGTGTTTCTTGCATAACCTGATCTAACAGTGATAATTCTGAAGTCTCTTGTACGGATCCTGCTTGCTTATCGCTTGAAGTACTCATAATTATTCCTTAACCAGCCCTAACTCTTGCATAACCTGTGCACGAGTATCGTCATTTTCTAGAATTGCTTGAATCGTTTTACGGAAAGCAGGTACATTACCTAGCGGACCTTTTAGTGCTTGAAGCGCTCGACGAAGTTCCATCAGGCTGGCAAGTTCAGGCGTTTGTTCAGCTATTTGAGAAGGTGAAAAGTCTTTCATACCATTGATTTTTAAATCAATATTCAGATCCTCTTCAGAATTCTCTTCAAGGCGATTAGGAACACTGAAATTCATTGTTAGATTATGACTTTTAATAACATCATTAAAGTTATCTTTGTTTACATTCACAGGCTCTCTATCTTCAATGACTGCGTCATTTTCTTTGCCTGTAAAGTCATCAACAATCAGCATTTTTAGGGGTAACTCAACATCTTCGCTGACGCCACCTGTGCTTGATTTATAAGAAATATTAATACGTTCTTTGGGTGCTACGCTACCGTTAGCCATTCTTTAACTCCTAGTTATCAATTATTCAGCAACTGCAGTGGGGTCGAACCAACAAAGCTGATCAAAAGCATCTATCTTTTGTTGTTGCTTCTGTGCAGCATCATCATCTTCTAGTTTTTCATACGCCTTGACTAAAATACTATAAGCTTTAATGGTGAAGTCTGTCTCCCAATCAATGGCGTTTATTCTTTTAGTTTCAGTGATTAATCTTTCTAATAGCGGAATCGCAACCTTAGGTTGGCCTGATTGCGCCACTAATTCAGCGCTGGCGAGTTTAATACGAAAAGTGTCACGTACGTTTTGAGTAGGAACTTTCTTTAAAAAACTTAACCCTTTAGTTAGCTTTCCGGAAGATGCTAATTTTTGAGCTTCTAAAAAAGCTTCGTGTATTGCATCATTTTGCTGACCTGAAGATTCATCGCCATTACTGATTAAGACCTGAGTATTAATCCAGAGCAAAGTTTGTTCATCGGCAAAAGGAGTGCCGTCGGAATAGCACAATGTTATAATGTTTGGGATTCGAGTAAGAAGTTGTTTTAGTTCATCAACGAGTGCTTCAGCGGCTTTTGAAAACTCACCACCAAGTGCTATCAGGCTATTTGCAATGAGACGTTGGCCATCGAACCAATAAGGCATTTTACTTGCACTTTTCTCTGCTTGATCAAGTACAGCAATAAAGTCTCCCTGTTCAAAAAGTTCTTGCAGCTTTTTGAATTTATCAAGAGCGGGTTTTGGTAATTGTGTTTTGCTGTCTTTATTTGGCGGTAGCTTTTCGAGTGAAGCCCATAATGCTGAGCGAGAATAGCGGTAACGTTTGGGATCAGAAGCTTTTTGGCTTGCATAAAATTCGGCGAGTTGGCGAAGAGCCTCTTGAACTTGTTTGTACAGTTTTTTCGCATCGGCTTCACTTGCCAGTACTGAATTATTGAACGTTACGGGGTTACCTGAAGATTGTGTTGTTGTAGGTTCTGATGTTGCCTTGGATGAAGTAGGCGGTGAAACGATTGGTGCTGGAGTAATGGCGGCTTCTAATGTTTCGGGGGGGGTGTCTTTTATTAATCTCGAGGGCGGGGGTTCAGGAGTGACTTTTTGAGGTACAAGTTTTTCTGCACTCGCTTTTAATTCAAATTCGGCGGATTGTTTGAGCCGTTTGAGGCTCCTATTAAGTTCGGCCATGTTAGGTGACTGAGCTTCCATTTTATCGGAAAGTGAAAAGTCTAAATCTTTTACCGCTTTAGCCAGTTCAATAATAATAGCATTGTCTTGATTGGCCGGTGGTGACATTTCAATGAAGTTACTCGTTTTTTCAACAAGCCATTCGATAGCTGTTTTTCTGGCTCGCAAACGTTTGGCGGGCGGATACGATTCTTGCCAATAATTTTCTGTAAAAGCCTCTAATATTTTAATACCAACCAACAAACCTGGGTAACCCTCAGTAATACTAAGGGAATGAGTTAAATAGCAGGCGACAAGATAATCTTTAGTGGTGTTTTGTAATAGGTCGGTTGCCAGTGCCTTAACTTCTTTCCAATCAACTTTTTCGGAAGTCAAAGATTCTTGTTTAGCAAGCTCTGCTTCTAAAGCTTCAAAGCTGGGTTCGTATTTTGCGTTTATTCCACAGGCAGATTCACCAGCAATTGCGGTTAATCCAATACTCAGTAGTGGGTGATCGATTTCCATTACGACAATATTCCGTTTTAGTATGAGGCCATAACTAGTCTCTTGCTTTGTAACTACTTGTGTCAAGTTATTTTTAAGGTGATCTTTTAAGTTTTACTACCCTTGCGATTATCCAATAAGTACTTTGTTGAAATAATATCGTGTATAATTTAAGTATTTTTTATCGCTTTTGGGTTGATGGACCGACTAAATGAAAATTAATTTTATCAATAACAAAAAGTTTTTTTTGTCGTTAATCATCGCATTAATGGTTGGTTGTGGCGGAGGTGGAGGAAAGGCAGGTGAGCCTGTTGTGGGTATTTCAGATCTTTCCTCGAGTGTTGCGATCAATTCAACGACCAGTGTTGAAGAGGGGGACAGCGGAACTCAAATTGCAGTGGTTGGTTTTACTGCATCCTCCAGCGGTACGGTTAATTATGAAACCTACGACATCGATGCCGTCGCTAAAAGTGATTACCTTTCCCAATCTGGCCAGTACGAAATGCAAGCGGGCCGGTCTTATGAGTTGGGGATCGAAATTCTTGCAGATATGCGTGTTGAAGCCGATGAGAAAATTGGCGTTTTACTCTCTAACGAAAGCGGTGAAGAATTAGATCGTTTAATCGTTACAATTTTAAATGATGACTACCCCCGCTTTGCACTCAATGCTACGGATATAACGGAAGGCGATTTAGGTACTCAATCCCTAGAGTTTACTATCGGTCTTTCTGAAAGCACGGTGGATCCATTCCTTTTAAAAGCAACAACTATTGATCTAATTCAAATTGGTTCTGCATCAGCAGGCAGTGACTATACTTCCATCAATACAGACGTTATTTTTTTAGCGGGTGAGCTTAGTAAGAAAATAGAAGTTGAGGTTTTTGGTGACAAAGACATTGAACTGAATGAAACGATTGAATTAAAAGTTGAGCATATTGGTAAAAGTGAAATTGTCGCTAGTGGCGTTATAAGGTCAGACGATACGCCAGGAAACGGGGCCCCCACATTTGAATTAAATGGAGGGCGGTCCTTAAAGGTCACTGAAAACGATAAAAATACCGTATTCACGATGCCGTTCAAAATTGATCAAAGTGGAGGTTTTACAGAAGACTTTATCGTTAAATATCGATTGGCGAGTCTTGCAGACTCCATAAACGTTGTAGGTGCTGAAAAGGCCGAAGAAGGTCAAGACTTTAGTGCAGTCGTTGGGCAAATTTCAATTTCAGCCGCCCCTGGTGATATTGCGAATGAGTATCTTGCAAACTTCACCATCTCTGATGACCAACTTCTTGAAAATAATGAAGTGCTAGAAATGGTGCTTTTTAACGATGCTGGAGTGGTATTTGGTTCTGGTCGAATTTATATAACCGATAATGAATCACCCGAATTCAAAATATATCGAAAATACATCAACAGTAATGGTATTGAAGAGACGTCATCTAATTTGACCTATCTCGAAGATTCAACTTTTCTCGGTCGCCATGAATTTTATGTAGAGCTCGCAGTTCAGGCAGGTTATGACTACGAATTTGAATTTGTATTGCGTTATCCAAGTGCGGGTGAAGTTGATTCACCTATTGATCCAACTGATATTGGTGCTGGGTCCAGCGTCAATCAAAAAATTATTTCCAAATTCATTAAAGTTGCAAAAGGCAATAGTATTCCAACCGATGAAAAGGATCATGTGATTGGATTTTATATTGAAGCTGATAGTTTGGTCGAAGCAAACGAAGTAATGATTATTGAGTTTAGAAACTCAAACGGTGCTACGTTAGGTGACCCTATTCCTGTCAGAATTCTTAATGATGATCTTCCCATTGTTCGTTGGGCAAATGTAGATGTTGCCTCGACCACCCCCTTCGTCGCTAATGAAGAGGAATCGATTAATCTGATGCTACAGCTGGATAATGACAGCTCGCTGATAATACCGCAGGTTTTTGGAGATAAAGCTCTAGAAAATTTTGATATCTTTATCGAACGTATCGTCACTCCGGGTTCAACCAGTCAAGGCTGCGGAGTAGTCGAACAGTCTAATCTTTCTGAACCAGAGCTTTTGATCACTAATGAGGGCAGCCAGGAGTATGCTAAAAGTACCAGTAATTTTGCGGTCACTCTTAATTTTATAGATGATGTTTTTGTTGAGTGTGATGAGGTCGTTGACCTGAAAGTCACATTAAAAAGTCAAAATGAAAGTGTTAATGAGTATCTTACTGGTTTGAGTGGTTGGCAAGATCGTTCAGACCTTATTACAGTAACCTCTAAAAATACGGATAATGCCATATTAACGATGACGGGCTTCCATGTCGGTGAAAATATCAGCGGGGGTTTGGTAAGTTTTACTGCTGAACTTAATCAAGATATCGCACTCGATGCAGATTTCAGTATCACCAGTGGTGGTGTAGAGATAGAAGACGGGAATATTACGTTTAATAGCAATGCTCTAGCATTGAATCATGCCCCAGTCAATTTTGATTTCATAGGTTTGGAAAATGATCGAACTCGAACAATAACTGTTCAATTAGTTGACGATGACATTGTAGAAGTCGATGAGATTTATATATTAACGGTAACCTTAGATAGCAACTTACCTGTTGTATTAAATGATTGTGGCGATGGTACTTTAGCTATTTGCACGAAGCTAGATGAAGCGGTTAACAACCTTGCAATTAATGGTGTTATTAATAGCGAAGATAAAACAAATATTATAATTCAACAGAATTATCTATCTGCTCCAGAATCAGTGCTAGCTTCGAATTCAATATTCACTGTTACCTCGTCACATGAAATTGCAAATGATGTGCCTGATATTATATTAAGTCTTCAAGATGGCTGTTTGATAGCGGGCCGTAATTGTATTTTTCCTGCACAAGAATCTGCAACTTTCTCTGTGAGTAATATTGGTCATGATGATTTTCAATTAGGAAATCTTACTATCCACCAATCAAATTTAAGCGTTAACACCACTCCTGGCAGTTATAGCTTACCGATTGAGATAGAGTCAGACTTTGATGTCGAACCTAATGAAACATTGGATGTTGATGTTAAACTGGTTGATTTTCAAATAGTCGCAAGCCCAACCAGCTCTTTGTCTAATTATGTGATTTCAGACATCAAGCAGACCTTTACAGTGATTATTGATAATGATGATGTATTAACTCCCGGTTTTATTGGAAGTTCAAGCAGTATTGCCGAAGGCAATTCGGGTTTCAGTACTTCTGGGATTAACATGACTTGGGATAAGGCCATTGCGGATAATGTCCCTGCGTTATCAGTTGATATTA
>JBLHWR010000071.1:0-10649 GCA_047629275.1 Gammaproteobacteria bacterium | reverse complement strand
TCTACTATGTTAAAGGTCTACTATGTTAAAGGTCTACTATGTTAAAGGTCTACTATGTTAAAGGTCTACTATGTTAAAGGTCTACTATGTTAAAGGTCTGCTATGTTAAAGGTCTACTATGTTAAAGGTCTACTATATTGAAAGTCTACTATGTTAAAAAGACGACCAATAGACTTAGAGATAAACCACGAGCGATGGTTGGTATCTTATGCTGACTTTGTCACACTATTATTTGCTTTTTTTGTTGTGATGTATTCGGTTTCACATGTCAGTGAAAATAAATACCAAGAATTATCTGAGAGCTTAAATGAAGTCTTCAGTGAGTCTTCGCAAAATGACTCTCAATCTGCTGCGCCAGTCATTAACTCTCAAGAAATTGATCAAGGTAAGAGCGTGGTGGCTTTGCCAGTATTAGAGGATAGCTTTTATGAGCAGCTAGCGCCTTTAATTGAAGATGGGTCGATCGAAGTAACGAGTAATGAGTTGTGGTTACAGATTTCGTTAAATAACCGTATATTATTTGCTGTAGGTGGCGTCAAACCCATCCAGCAAGCCAATCAAGTGATTGCAGATATAGCCGCTATTCTTAGTGATACGAACAACCCTATTAATGTTGAAGGGTTTACCGATAACTTAGCGATAAATACAGCACAATTTCCGAGTAATTGGCAATTGTCAGCATCGCGGGCGGCCGCGATTGTTCAACTGCTAGCTGCCAATGGTGTAGCGTCCGAACAGTTGTCTGCGGTGGGATATGGTGAGTTTCATCCAATTGCTGATAACGCTAGTGCAGCTGGGCGCGCCAAAAATCGTCGCGTGTCATTAATGATCGGCAAGCACCAACAACAACGCCCCATACTGACGACCAACCTATCTAATGACAAAGTTGATATCGATGAGAGATTGCAGGATCTAACTAATAGCCCAATTAACAGTCCAATTAATATCTCAAGTAATACGCCAGATAATACATTGGAATCAGCCAGTGTAGCTAATGCAGCCGATCAGCAAGCCGCGGAAAACTCAATGGATAAGGTAAATGTAAAAGAAAAGATAGAGCCCATTATTTTAGAAAGTGGCGAATTATTATTTACCTCTGACCCAGAGGCACCCAAGTAATAATGTACGATAGGTAAATATACTAAAGGCATAAAAATTGCTTGTATTAAAGGGAGGAGTGCAGGAAAACAAAGAAATAGTAAAAAATGGTAAGGTAAGAGTCAAAATAAGCATGTAACGACATAATATTGACATTGAAAGAGGTTTCCATCGTGCAGGTCTGGACAGTCGCTAATCAAAAAGGAGGAGTAGGTAAGACGACCACATCAGTCGCCCTTGCAGGTATTGCTGCGGAACAGGGTAAGCGCGTCTTACTTATCGACCTTGATCCACAGGGCTCATTAACTTGCTATTTTGGTGGTGATCCCGATCACGTGCCTATTAGTGTGTTCACTTTGTTCCAAGACAAATCGGTTATCTGTCTAGATAGTATCATGCAACTATTAACGCCCACTGGTTTTGACAATATGACACTACTGCCAGCGTCTACTGCGCTGGCCACATTAGAACGTTTAGCGGTAGGTAAGGGCGGCTTAGGTTTGGTGATTAAGCACACAGTAAATCAAATCAAAGATGAGTTTGATTTAGTTATCATTGATTCCCCACCTGTTTTAGGCGTATTGCTTATTAATGCACTGGCAGCCTGCGACCGATTAGTTATACCTGTTCAGACCGAGCATCTAGCCTTAAAAGGCTTAGAAAGAATGCTGCATACTTTACGTATGCTGGGTCAATCTCGGCACCGTGCATTAAGTTATGTGATTGTGCCCACCATGTTCGACCGAAGAACGCAGGCATCGGTTGTTGCTCTACGTACAATACGTCATCAACATGGAATGGATACATGGCCAAGTAAAATCCCTATAGATACTCGTTTACGTGATGCAAGCAGAGAAGGTGTGCCGCCGAGTACATATGACACCAATAGCAACGGAGTGGTCGCTTACCGTAGTTTGTACAATTGGTTGCTGGATGATGAGTCGCAAGAAACCGCATCAAGCTGGGGAAAGTTTCATCGCTCTGCTAAGGAGCCACTGGCTCGATGACTTCTCGAAAAAAACCTCAACAGGAGCTCGCGTGCTACCTTGATGAATTGTTAACTGAGCTAGAGGAACCCTCTGGGCAGCAGTCGGTAAACAAGGTAGCGAGCGATAGTGTTAACCTTTATAAGGAAGCAGGGGCATTATCGCCTAAAAATATTGATGAAAGTAAACCCGACACTCCAGTGGCTTCTGCTTCAAAAGCTTCTACACCAAAAGTATCGACACCAACCGTTAGCGTTACCAAAAGACCATTGCCTGGAGTCAATGAGGCAGTAGTTCATAAGCCAGCAGTTAATAAGGTAAAAGTTAATGCCACTACAGTTGAGACGACTACAGAGGCGGCCAAGCAAGTAAATATAGATCGTACACAAATCCATGTGACGCATCAGGCAAGCCTCCAGATAAGACCTCAGATGTCGCCACAAGAAAAAATATCGAGAGCCACAGATTCCGATATCGATTTACGACAACGAGAAAAAGAGCGATTAAAGCGATTACTTAATAGTCTGCCGCCTACGCTAGAGCTACCTAGTGTAGAAGTCGAACCGAAAAAAGAAGCGCCGCCAGCTGACACCATTGTGGTGAAAGTGAAAACTCGGACGATGTCTTCTCATGAAATCGCTAGCCCTGATCTAAAAAGTCCGAGCAAGCCATCGCAACAACAAGTTGATACGGCGCCCGCCAATATAGATGTGGCAGCAGTATCTGTACCATCCGTAGAGATAGAAAGCGCTAGTGAGGTCACTAGCATTCTAGATACGCATACTGCCCATCAATGGCAGCCTCTAGGTCATGAGTGGCAGGCCAACGGCCGGCCAGCTTGGGCAGAAAACCCTTTCGATGTGCTACTCGTTGATGTTCAAGGTATACAGCTCGCCATGCCACTAGCGTCTTTAGATGGAATTTATCCATTAAAAGAAGAGTTAACTCCATTGTTTGGTCAATCAGAATGGTTTATGGGTCTACAAAAAATCATTTCGGGTAATGTGAATGTCATCAATACAGCACAATTTATTATGCCAGAACGTTATGTAAAAAGTGATGAAATGACGGCACAGTATAGTGTAGCAATTAATGGTTCGGGTTGGGCGCTCGCGGTAGATGCTATACATCAACCGATGATGGTAAACCCCGACGATATTCGCTGGCGAAAAAGACGCTCTGAACGCCCATGGATGGCAGGAACCATAAAAAATCATGTCTGCGCATTGATTGATATACCTTCGCTGGCCAATATGTTTAAGCAGCAAGACAAGAATGGGTAATATGCTACGAAGTTATTTAGCCAAATAACTGGCAAGGCCAGCAGAGTTAACTATAGTATATAAGGAAAGAGGGCTTTGTACGGATAGATATTTTCCTCAAGTAGGGCGAAAACGTACGGTGAAAGGGAGTTTATGTGTATACCGTCAAGCGGCACCGAGATAAGTGACCGATTGAGTACGTTTTTCCTTGGTGCCCCCTTGTGGGGTAAGCGCGGCATGAGAGAAAAAAACATTCGTGCAAAGGTCTCTGAAAGTATTCGTTGATAGAGGATAAGTACATGGCGAGCAACACCGCACAAAGTAATACAAGTGATGATCCTGTTCTACAGTGGGTAACGTTTCGTCTTGCCGGTGAGACCTACGGTATTAATGTAATGCAAGTACAAGAAGTGCTCAGGCATTCAGATATTGCTCCTGTTCCAGGCGCGCCGCCGTATGTGCTAGGCATCATCAATTTACGGGGTAATGTGGTTACCGTGATTGATACCCGCCATCGATTTGGTTTAACGTCGGGTGAGCTGACCGAAAGCACACGAATTGTGATTATAGAAGCCGATAGTCATGTAATCGGTATTTTAGTCGATAGTGTCGCTGAAGTGGTTTACCTGCGCCAATCAGAAATTGAAAATGCACCGAATGTGGGTAACGACGAAAGCGCTAAATTTATTCAGGGCGTATGTCATAAAAACGAAGAGTTACTGATATTAATTGAATTGGAAAAATTATTGACCGACTCTGAATGGTCTGAAGTCGAAGACGTATAGCCAGCACATAAACTGATAGACATAACTGATGTGATAGAAAATGATATGACAGAAGTAATCACCAATACATCGTTTAATGTATTAATAGAAACTGCATCTCGGTGGCTCGCGCTGACCGAGGTGCAGCTAGCATGTGCGGCTTTGTTATTTGTTAGTGTATGTGTGTTGATACTCATTAGCCGAAAAAAATCCGCAAAGATCAAAAAAGACCTCGACAAATTACAAAAAGACTTATTCATAGCCAATAGCATCACCATTGGAATGGGACAAAAACTAATAGATATAGAGAAACAGCTGCGTTTTCAAGAACAAGCGAGTAAATTAAGTAAGAAAAATAAAGATAGCTACAACCAGTCTGCATCCCAATCAATCGGCCAATCAAACGAGCAGTCATCAAAAAGCGAAATAGTGGGCGAGACGCCTACGGTTTCAAATGAACAATATCGTAACGATATAACGTCTAATGATCGCTATAAAAATCCCGATAAAGCAATGAATAGTACAGTAAATAGTGCGTTAAATAGTACAGTAAATAGGTTAACTAACTTATCGTTAGTGAATAATGACATCGTACCCAACGACGAACTCCCCGACGACAAAGCCTACGAAAAGACCCGTCAACTCCTGTCCCAAGGCGTAGACATCCCCGAAGTCGTTAAACAAAGCGGCTTATCTTTTAGCGAAGTATCGCTAATGCAGAAGCTCGTAAGATAATAGTGTTTTTCATATAGTCAATCACTACTGTCCCGTTAACCTTATGAAAATTGCCTAAAAGCCATGCTGACGACGGCCAATCAGTAGCGGATACCGGATCAAGCCGGTATGACAACATTAAATTAACGGGACAGCAGTGATAACAAATTAAAACAATCAATTTTTTCGATCTTCATGATAAATTCCTTCTGGGAATAAAAAATCCCCATCCCTATCGCCATTTTCATCTTTCGTGAACTTCCCTAGTGCTCCCCTAGACACTAATCAGTCGAATTGAATAGCTTGCTGACGCTTAAAAGGGGAGGGGTGAAAATTTTTTGTACCAAAAAAACAGCGACGAATTGTCACCAAAATAAACATAGGTGGGTAAAGTGATACGTTTGTTTGAAAGCCGTATTGAATTAGGCTATTATTGTTACCGTTTTACATATACCAATAAGTAACACATAGTGATTTCTTTATAACCTAATTCAATTCTGTTGGATTAGATTATCCCAAGCATCGTAAGGATTTACCCTAATAGTATGGATACTGGTTTACATTCACTCGTCGCGATTGCGCGTTTCTATCAGCTCCCCGCCGAACCCGATCAACTGGCTCATGAATTTGGTCGGCCGGGGCAGCCGTTCTCAAATACCGAGCTGCTGCAAGCGGCTAAAGCCCTTACTCTAAAGGCTAAGACCCTCGCCTTAAACATAAATACGCTTAACGCGAATGTATTGCCTGCCGTTGCCCAGCGCAACGATGGCAGTTATTTTATTATTGCGCGTCTCTCTGAGAATGAAAATCAACAGCCGTCGGCTGAAGCGACTGCGCCCACCAACATCAGCGAAGCACAAGCGCCGCAAAAAACCGCGCTGATTCATGATTTGCGAGAAGATGCCCCGCGTACCGTCACGCTCGAAGAATTAGACGCAGTATGGACTGGAGAATTAATTGCGCTGACCCGCCGCCATAGTTTGGGCGAAAGCCTGCAGCAACACTTTGATATTTCTTGGTTTATCCCCTCCTTAGTCAAGTACCGTAAACTCTTTGGCGAAGTGTTGATAGCCTCATTTTTTCTACAGCTTTTTGCCTTAGTCACGCCCTTGTTTTTTCAAGTGGTGATGGATAAAGTCTTAGTGCATCGCGGTTTTACTACTTTAGATGTATTAGCGGTCGGCTTTTTTGTCGTGGTCGTCTTTGAAGCCCTGCTCGGCGGCATTCGTAACTACACCTTTAGCCACACCACCAACCGGATTGATGTGGAATTAGGCTCGCGCTTATATAATCACTTAATGGCCTTGCCCTTGGCGTATTTTGAATCACGCCAAGTCGGTCAAAATGTCGCGCGTGTGCGTGAACTAGATACCATCCGCAACTTTATCACCGGTACAGCACTGACCTTAGTGTTGGACTTGTTTTTTGTCTTCGTTTTTCTGGCGGTCATGTGGTATTACAGTTCCACGCTAACGTGGATTGTATTGGGGACCATTCCATTTTATGTCCTGTTGTCACTGTTTATTACCCCGATTTTGCGTAAACGCCTCGATGAAAAGTTTCATCATGGCGCAGCCAATACCGCCTTCTTAACTGAATCCATTACCGGTATCGGCACGGTTAAATCCATGGCCGTCGAACCGCAAATGCGGCGCAAGCTAGAAGATCATTTATCTAGCTATGTGCATGCCTCTTTCCGTAGTCAAAACCTTAACAATGTGGCTAACCAAGTAGCCGGGTTAATCAACAAACTCATGACCTTGGGGATTATCTGGATTGGTGCTCACCTCGTTATTGATGGCGAAATCACAGTGGGTCAGCTAGTGGCCTTTAATATGTTGGCCGGTCGTGTCAGCGGGCCAATCTTAAAGTTAGTGCAACTGTGGCAAGACTTTCAACAAGCGGGTATCTCTATCAAGCGTTTAGGCGATATTCTTAACGCCCCCCGTGAACCCGGCTTTAACCCGAATCGTTCACGCCTGCCTTCACTGCAAGGCAATGTGAGCTTAGATCATGTGCGCTTTCGTTATCGTTCAGATGGCCCGGTGATTCTTGAAGATATACAGCTGAATATTCGTCCAGGTGAAGTGGTGGGTATTGTGGGGCGCTCTGGCTCCGGTAAAAGCACCATCACCAAACTTATTCAGCGGCTCTATACGCCAGAATCTGGCAGAGTCTTAGTAGATGGAGTCGATTTGGCAATGATCGATACCGCATGGTTACGCAAACAGATAGGCGTGGTACTACAAGAAAACTTTCTCTTTAATCGCAGCGTACGGGAAAATATTGCCATTAGCGACCCTTCTATCTCTATGGAGCGCGTCGTGACCGCGGCAAAAATGTCTGGTGCCCATGAATTTATCGGCGACCTAGCCGAAGGCTACGACACCATGATTGGTGAGCAAGGTAGTAATCTTTCCGGCGGACAACGCCAACGCTTAGCTATTGCCCGCGCCTTAATTACCAATCCGCGCATTTTGATTTTTGACGAAGCCACCAGTGCCTTAGATTACGAATCCGAACGGCTGATTCAAGACAATATGGCCACCATCTGTAAAAATCGTACTGTATTTATTATTGCACACCGCTTAACTACCGTGCGCCAATGCCATCGTATTATCGTCATGGATAAAGGCAGAATCGTTGAACAAGGTAATCACGATCAGCTGATAGAGCTCAATGGCTACTACGCCAAACTGCATAGCTACCAAAGCCACGCACCGGTACTGCATACGGTGGAACCCAGTAATGAAACCACAACCCCCCAGCCTGTTCCGCCTAAGCCAAAAGGAGAACAGCCATGAGCGCAAAGCAGGCCATTCGCGAGGCAAGCAAACCATGAGTCTTTTTAGCAAACTCAAAGACGCCTGGCAGAATCGCGATAAACTCGGTGATGCCACCCAAACCCGAGAATTGGCCGCGTTTTTACCGGCGGCGCTAGAAATACAAGCCACGCCACCGCACCCATTAGCGCGCTGGTTAATGTGGAGTCTAATCGCATTACTCGTACTAGGTACTATTTGGGCCTGTGTTGGCCAAGTGAATATTGTCGCCTCGGCGGAAGGTAAAATTATTCCCAGCTCCCGCGTTAAACAAATACAGCCCTTAGAAAAAGCCGTTGTTAAAAAAATTCTGGTCAAAGAAGGCCAGTACGTCGCCCAAGGCGAAGCCTTAATTGAATTAGATAACACCCTAACGTCATCAGATCAGACCAGCATGACAACAGAAGTCGATACCATGCAACGTAATCTGGCCGTCAGTAACGCTTTTATCGCATTGCTCACACAACCGCCTGAAAAGAAAAAAACGCTTCGCTTTAGCGACATGCAATTGCAAAACATACCCACTTCCACCGTCATTCCCGCGCAGGCGGGAATCTATACGGCAACCCAAAACGGCAATGGTCTATACAAACAACTCCTATGGCAGCTGTGGCAACAATACTGGTCGCAAAAATTATCCTTGAAAAATAACTTACAAAAAGCCGTGGCAGAACAAGCCGGCACGCGTGCGCAAATCATCAAGCTACAGCAAACCCTGCCTATCATCACTCGCCGGGCAGAAAAAGTAAAAGCGCTTTACCAGAAAAATTATGCCTCAGAAGACGAGTATCTCGCATTAGAGCAAGAGCGTATCGAAACCACCCAAGACCTCGCCACAGAAAAACAACGGCTACTACAATTACAGGCGGCAGCGAATGAAACCAAACAACAAGCCAACACCTTTACGGCACAAACCCAAACCGAACATCTCACAAAAATAACCGACTATCAGCGACAGCTGGCGACAATGACAGAAGAACTGATTAAAGCCAAAGACCTTAACGCCAAACAAATTCTCTACGCCCCCGTAGCAGGTAGAGTACAAGAACTCGCGGCGAACACCATCGGTGGCGTAGTGACCGAAGCGCAACAGCTCATGCTTATCGTACCCGACCAAGAACAGTTAGAAGTGGAAGTGTTTTTAGAAAACAAAGATATCGGTTTTGTCCACGAAGGCATGACCGCAGAAATAAAAATTCACACCTTTCCCTTTACCAAATACGGCATTATTGATGGCGAAGTCATCACCGTATCGGACGATGCCACCGTAGATGAAAAGCGTGGCTTAATTTACGGCATGCGGCTGTTAATGAAAAAGAACACGCTATTTGTTGAAGGCAAAGAAGTCAAACTAATCCCCGGCATGGCCGTCACCGCAGAAATGCAAACAGGGCATCGGCGGATTATAGAGTTTTTCTTGGCACCGTTGTTACGTTATAAGAAAGAAGGGTTGAGGGAGAGGTGATAGGGAAAAGGTGATGGCTAACAGAAAAAGCTAACAGCGTTAAGCTGACAGGAAAGATTAAAAGCATGATCGTACTCTTGCTAAAATTTCTGTTAACTTTAAGGCTCCTCTAAAATTAGGAGTTTTGTTCGCTGACAAGGCAAGGGGGAGCGGAAAAATTGCATTTTCAGCGGCTCCTTAAAAAATATAAGGTTTGTTAGCGATGGTATAAGCCCTTTATTTTTGATAATGGATATTTATAGGTAGGAATAATGGCTAAATATATGCTGGCCTGGGAAATGGGTGGCGGTCTTGGGCATACTGTTTCTTTGTATGAAATAGCATGCCATCTCATCGATAACGGCCATCAAGTGGTTGTAGTACTGCAGGACCTTCGATGTTCAGATCTTTTCGCGAAGAAAGGTATATTGACTTCTCTGGCGCCTAGAGGCCTATTTTGTAAACCGTATTATAGTTCTCCCAACAGTATGGCGGAAATTTTGTGGTGTAAGGGGTATGGTGATGAATCTAAATTTTTATCGCTTATTAATGATTGGTCACGCTTGATTAAGCAATACAACCCGGATTTTTTAATTGGGGATTATTCTCCGTCAGCCTTATTGAGCGCAAAAATTAATAGGGTAAATAGTATTGCTATTGGATCTGCTTTTAGTTTTCCTCCGGTTTCTAATGTTAGACCATTCAGGTACATTCACGCAGCAGAAGCTTTAAGGTTAAAAAGGATAGAGCATAGAGTCCTCACCGTTATGAATGGTCTTTTAGAGAAGAGCGACTTGCCTAGACTGTCTGTTAGCAATGAAGTCTTTTATGGTGATAAAAACTTTGTTTGGGGGCTGCCAGAGCTGGATTATTATGCAGGAAAAAGATCGATTAGTTATGTAATGCCAATTTTCCATAACGGTGACTATATCTTACCCTGCTGGCAAGGTAGGCGTCGTAAAATCTTGGTATACATTAAGAGTGAGTATGAGGAGTTAGATAACTTATTCAAACAAATGGCTGAATGTCCACAGGCGGATTTTATTGTTTATTTGGCGGGTGACGGCCTTGGTCATATTGAGCTTAAAGACAATATACAGATTTATACTGCGCCAATTAATATTGACAAGCTATTAGATTCCGCTGATCTTGTTATTTGTCACTCTGGTTCAGGATTAGTACATCAGGCAGTAATGAAAAAAGTTCCATTGATATGTCTTCCTCTACAATATGAGCAGTATTTATTGGCTGAAAAAATCAATGAATTAGGTATTGGTATATTGGCACCTAAAAAGTTAGAGGGAAATGTAGTGAGACAATGTTTAGATGATTCTACATTTTTAGTGAATTTACAATCGCTGAATATAGAAAATGAAATATTAAATATTAGCCAAATACTTTAGCGTCACACTGGATCAAGGCAAAGGTAGATCTAGATCAAGGGGTCAGAGTGATTGATCCACAATAGATAAATAAAAAAGAATAAAAAGCACAAGGAGGTGTGTATGGCAAGGTTGCCACGGTTGTATGTTAAGGGCTGTTCGCATCATGTGATTCAG
>JBLHWR010000070.1:0-10675 GCA_047629275.1 Gammaproteobacteria bacterium | reverse complement strand
TTGTTCATGATGGACACCTCTCTTTGATTGTAGTTACACGCAAACTAAGTCTGGCACATTGCGATGCCGTTAATGGGGTGTCCATCTCATCACCCGCCGCTTTAACAATTGCGAGTGCGTGTCCTGTGCCGCTTAGCATCAAGGTCCAATGCATTGAGTCGGGCAAGAAGACCAATAGACTATAATCCTCGGTTAATTGATCGTTACATTAACATCCAGTGAAACCCGTTACCCGTTGGGTATAAACGTTAAGAGCTATGGAAATAGCATCGAATGTAGTCTTTCTTTTTTACTATTATCGATTCCCCACTCTGCGCTGGCCGGCTCTTTTTTTGGTGCTTCAATACAAGACTATTAACGTAAGCAATTTATCCGCATTTCTGTAGACATCTTGGTGGGTGATGCTCAGTTAACCTTTCTATTCCTGTTCGATAACACTGATATTAACTCCTCTTTATAGATTCAATTAGCCAATCAAAAGATTTCAACGTGCCCGTTAACAGTGAAGACTTTATTCCAAGCAAGCATTATCCAAAAATCCAACCCTCAAAAATTTGCTCAATAGTATTACGCTTTACTGCGATTCAACTACTGAATAAATGCTCTTCTTTTGTGCGCCTTAATATGAGCGCGTATATTTCTGGTGCAAAAAAAATCAATTAGAAATGAACAAATCCGATAGCGCATTGATTTATATGACTAAAATAATTTGGCACTGAACTTGCTTTACCTATTACTACAGGTATAGACCAGCTTCCAAACTTATTACGCAAGATGTTTCGCTTATTTTTAAGACACTAGCGCACTTAATTACCGAGAGAGAATAAATACGATGCCAGCCAAATTAGAGAAAGCCGGGAAGAAACTATCTTTAGTGAGCCCACTACCGCTTTTTACTCAAATAAAAGAGACCGTAAGAAATCGAATAATGGATGGCACCTATTCGGTCCATTCAAAATTACCTTCAGAGCGTGAGTTGGGCGAAATCTTTAACGTTAGCCGAGTAACCGTCAGACAGGCTCTGTCGGAACTTCAACGTGAGGGGCTAATTTTTAAGATTAACGGCAAAGGCACCTTTGTATCGAAACCCAAAGCAGCGCTTGAGGGGTCGAAATTGCGGGGCTTTGGAGAGGCTATGTCCAGTCTAGGTTATGAATCTGTAGCACGAGTTCTCAGCATTACCGAAGAAGCCTCAAATAAATGTGTTGCAAACAAATTGAACATAGAAGTAGGTGCTTTGGTCAGCAAAATACAGCGTTTACGTTACTTGAATCGAGACCCGATTTCTCTGGATATTACTTATGTGCGACCAGACGTGGGCAGGATAATGGCTAACTCAGATCTTGAAGATCGAGACATTATATCCTTGCTAGAAAATGAATGTGACGTTCAATTAGGCAAGGCAAAAATGAATATTGAAGCCGTACTAAGTGATGAGATGATGAGTTGTCACTTGGGCCTAGAAGAAGGCGGGCCTATCTTACATATCGAACGTACTTTGCTCACATCAGAAAATCAACCGGTTCTCTATGAAAATCTTTATTACTCGGGTGATGTGTTTCGTTACAGTTTAGACGTTCAAAGATGATTTGCTTTCTTAGGAAAGCCCACGCGGTGGAAATTAACTAATGGCAACACTTACAGCTCATGTAGAAAAACACAAGCAACCAAGAGGCAGCGCTTCACGTTTCAGTAGCTCTGATCGTGGTTTGATCGAAATTGAAAAGGTGAAAGTGGTTTATGCCGATAAGAATGGCAGTCATACCGCGGTAGACGAAACTACGATCACGATAAAACCTAGAGAATTTGTTTGTCTTTTGGGCCCCTCTGGTTGTGGAAAATCTACCTTGTTAAGTGCCATTGCAGGTTTCGTAGAGCCTAGTGAAGGATGCGTCAAGCTGGATGGAAAGCCAATTGAAGGCCCAGGCCCTGATCGTGGAATGGTATTCCAACAGTACTCATTACTACCATGGAAGACGATTTATCAAAATATCGAAATGGGACCGCGTTTGGCGAACGATATTGAAGCCAGTAAAACGGCCACTAGCTTGTTGGAAATGGTCGGTTTATCTAAGTATCGCGATCATTATCCGGTTCAATTGTCTGGAGGTATGCAGCAGAGAGTAGGCATAGCGCGTGCCCTAGCAACTTACCCAAGCGTACTGTTGATGGATGAACCTTTTGGTGCGTTAGACGCACAAACACGTTTGGTTATGCAAGAGAATTTACTGAGTATCTGGAGTGAATTTGGCACTACCGTGGTGTTCGTCACGCACGATGTTGATGAGGCGGTATTTCTAGCAGATCGTATCTTAGTCATGAGTGCTAGCCCAGGAAGTATTATCGCTGATTTGAAAAATGAGGTGCCACGCCCTCGACTACAAAGTATGTCAACGCGAGACGATTTTAATGATTTGAAATTGAAATGTCTGGAAGTTATTCGTTCCGAAAGCATGCGGGCATTTGAAATGCAGAATACTTAAAATAAAAAACACTTGAATTGGACCGTTCTCATATTGTTGGCCGGCCTCTGTCATCAACTTAATACCACTTAGCAAGAGCTGGGTGATTTGCAATAGATAGTATCTAATTTTAGCAAAGTCCCCATGAAAGGAACTGAAAACATGACTAATAAAAAACCAATCTCGGGCTATCAACTTCCAGAGCCAATTTCGATGCCCGAGCTGCCGTCTGAGCCAAACCCCTTAGAGCAGAAAGTGCTCGATAGAATCATCGAGCAAGACTGGCTAGACTTGACCATCGAGATGGTTAGAACTGGACAGCCGCATTCGACGAATCCTTTAGACCCGGACATTCCGGCGGGAGAAGAGGAGGCGATTGCAATGTTCGTTGCAGGGAAACTCGAATCGATGGGCTTTAAAGTTGAGAAACATTATTCGCAACTGCATCGACCTAATGTCGTGGGCATTTTGAAAGGAACCGGCAACGGACCTTCACTAATGATTAATGATCATTTGGATACCTATCCGGCAGTTGAACCCGAACGCTGGGATAAATGCGACGGCGATCCGTTTAATGCAACACGACACTCTGATTGGCTGTATGGTCGCGGCACCTCAGATACGCGCGGTAATTTAGCGGCATCATTGCTAGCAGTTAAAGCGCTCATAGACGAAGGCGTTAAACTCAAGGGTGACCTCGTCTGCTGTTATACCGTTGATGAAGAAAAAGATGGTTTGCATGGTTCACTATTTATGACGCAGACCATAGGCATTAAAACCGACTATTCCATCACGGCAGAACCAACGGCATGGGGCGGTGAAACTGATCGTTGGGGGATGAATATATCCGTTGCGAATTCTGGACATTGCTTGATAAACGTCACGGTTAAAGGCTTGAAGGCCCATATTTGGCGCCCTGATACGGGCGTGAATGCCATTACGTTGACCTCTCAGTTGGTTGCGCCACTGAATACAATGCCTTTCGAGCATGAACCCAACGCACTAATGGGACATACACCCCCTTGTGTTTGCGTAGTGCGGATTAATGGTGGTTTACCTGGTGAGATGCAGTTTTCGCCTGACAGTTGCACGATGACGCTTGCAGTGGTGGGTATTTTACCTGGGATGACTATTGATAGTGTGATTAATGATATCTCTGCTGTCGTCGAGACCGAACTAGGTGTTCTAGAAAGCGTTGAATATAACGTGTCGCAGGTTCCCGGTTCATTATTTGTGAACGGTACTGAAGCCGTGCCGCTAGACGAAGAGCCAAACCTATCGATTTCCAAGGCTTATCAAGCGCTGTTGGGTGAACCCCCTCTAATTAATCGGAAGAATGCTTTCAACGATACTATTCGGTTCCGAGAAGCAGGTATGAATGCAGTTACTTTTGGTCCAGGTGAAGATGGTTGGTCGCCTATAAACGAAGGCATATCAATACCGAAATCGGTAGCAGCCACGAAAATATTTGCCCTTACTATCATGGGTATTTTGGGCGTGAGTGAAGGTGAGTAAACGCCTCTACAAACACCATAGCAATGCAAACTCAACGGCGGGGTATTTGATGTGAGTAAACATTCTGGGAACGGCACTGTAAGAGATGTAAATTTGTCTCTTGAGATAAGTGTTGTGAAGATGTCAAGTCGAGAGGAGCTGATGGCTTTGCGTTGGCATCAGATCACTTCTTGGTATCAAAAGTTAGAGCTTCGTGAATTTATGATTTCGTTGACCTCAGTCGCCGTGATGTTTGCACTGTGGGTTTTTGTGACTGAAACAGGTCTGGCTAACGACCTTTTTTTACCTGGACCTGTTGCCATTTACGAAGCCTTTATGCGCGTTTTGGTCGATGGTTATCAAGGTTCAAATTTGATAGAGCATGTGGGAACCAGCTTATATAGAATTCTAAGTGGTTTTGGCTTGGCATGCTTAGTCGGCATTCCATTAGGTATTGCTATGGGCATGTCGCGAGCAGTTCACGCATCGTTTAGTCCGTTTATCGAATTTTACCGTCCACTACCACCATTGGGTCTCTATACCTTGTTAGTCATGTGGTTGGGTATAGGCGAAGCGTCAAAGCTTGCTTTGCTTTTTCTAGCAGGTTTGCCGGGCATTATTATCGCGACTATTCAAGCGGTTAACGACATTAACCCAACTTTTATCCGCGCCTCAAAAACACTCGGCGCGACACGAATGCAATTAATACGAGAAGTTTACTTACCGGGCGCAGGTCCAACTATATTGACCGGTATGAGAATCTCCCTCGGTTTTGTTTATACGGTGCTAGTAGCCGCTGAAATTGTTGCAGCAACGGCGGGAATAGGTTGGATGATCTGGGACGCCGCTAAATTTTTACTGAGTGACATCGTCATTATGGGGCTGATTGTACTCGGGTTTACTGGGGTACTGCTTGATTTAGCCATGCGCATGATTGGCAGAATATTAATGCCTTGGTCGAGAGTTCAAAAACGCTGATCTAAGACGCTTTTGAAAGCATATTAAGAGGTTTTGTTAAAAGCCCAATGGAAGAAGTAAGCAAAAAAAAGTAACAGGGACGCAGATTAGAATGACATATTTAAGCACAAAAAGTGGAATGAGTTTTTATTCAACATTGCAACTAAACACTCTACATTTTACTTGAACAACTACTTACTATATTGGAGAGTCACCATGAAAAAGTCATTTAGAAAATATGCCATCGGCCTTAGTCTGGCATTGGCTGGAAGTACTGCTTTAGCAGCCAAACCAGAAACCGTGACCGTTGGTTTCCTCAACTTGGTTAACGCACAGCTGGTGACCAAATCGCTTGGGCTGGTTGCAAAAGAAATGCCCGGTGTCGAAATAAAGTATATCAAAGTGGGCGGGGGCGGGGATATGTTGCGTGCCATCGCGGGTGGTCAGGTTGACTTTGGTGGGCTAGGCAATCCGCCCACTGCAATTGGCGTTACTCGAGGTCTGCCGATTCAAGGCATTATGGTATTAAATATGCTTGATTATGTTGAAGCCATGACAGTGCGAACTTCTAAGGGCATTAAAGGCTGGAAAGATCTGAAAGATAAAACACTTGCCGCACCCTTCGGTTCAACCACGCACTATTTGTTGTTAAAAGCTTTAGCGGATGAAGGCATCAATCCAGCTTCAATGAAAATTCTTGATTTACGTCCAAATGATATTGCATTGGCATGGAGTCGGGGAGATATTGATGCGGCTTGGTTTTGGGAACCAGCTCTAGGACGCGTGCTTAAAGACGACGGTAACTTGTTCATGACGTCGGGTATTATGGCGTCGCGTGGTTATCCTACCTGGGATGTCGGCGTGGTGATGAATGATTTTGCCAAGAAATATCCTGACTATGTGGAAAAATTTGTCAAGGCCGAGTGTGCAGGTATTGATTATTGGTTGAGTAATCCAGAAAAAACTGCTGCTATTATCGCAAAGGAATTGGAATTACCCCTTGAAGATGCCGCTCGCATGATGAAGGGAACCGAGATGATTCCATGTGACAAACAGCTCACGGCAGATTATATAGGTACCTCTAAGAAAAAAGGCCTATTTGTCGACACATTAATGTCAACCGCAGACTTTTTGGCAGAACAGCAGCGTTTGCCGAAAAACCCAGGCAGAACCACGTTTAATGATTTCATAAATCCAAGTTATTTAGAAGCAGTCGTTAAATAGTAATACTGCAGACACGGTCTTGCGCGAATTTTGCAGGCCGTGTTTTTTCTTTGAAAACAGAGAACATGAAGTCTATAAACCCCAGGACAAGATTATGACCATTTCGGCTGCTATTGATGTGCTTAGCTTTCAGATTTCGACATTATCAAAGGCTTACAAAGCTCAGAATGTGAACCCTAGTGATGTGATAAAAGAAGTGTATCGTCGTATAAAAATTCAAGATCAGAAATCACTTTGGACCTATCTGGTGCCAGAAGCTGAGGCCTTAATTGCCGTGCGTAAACTAGAACAAGCCAATATTAAAAATTTGCCCTTGCACGGCATTCCATTTTCAGTTAAAGACAATATACATGTTGAAGGCATGCCAACGACAGCGAGCTGCCCAGCTTATTCACATTACCCTAATTGCACCGCAACGGTTGTGAAAAAATTATTAGATGCCGGCGCTATTTTAATTGGCAAGAATACGATGGACCAGTTTGCTACCGGTTTGGTGGGGGTGCGTAGCCCTCATCACCCTGTAAATTCATTCAATTCCGACTATATTCCAGGTGGATCAAGTTCAGGCTCCGCTGTTTCCGTCGCCAAGGGTTTAGTTAGTTTTGCTCTGGGAAGCGATACTGGTGGGTCAGGCAGAATCCCTGCGGCACTCAACAATATTGTTGGTCTTAAACCCACACCAGGCTTAATTAGCACTACGGGCATGGTTTATGCGAATCGGTCTTTTGACTGTGTGCCGATATTTGCTCTTACCTGTGCTGATGCCAAAAAAGTATTTGATCTGGCGGTGGGTCTAGATGCTAATGACCCCTTTATGATTAAACAGCCTATTTACGAGTCGCAGGAAAAACAGTGCGACGAAAGTGTCAATGAGAGTATCGACAATCGCTTCGACAATAACGTCGTAATAGGCATCCCCGATAAGGCTAATTTGACATTCTTTGGCGACCTTCAAGCAGAGACTTGTTTCAATAAAGCCATCGAGAGAATTCGGTTAATGGGCGGAGAAGTGCGAGAAATTAATTTTTTACCTTTTGTGAAAGCTGGGAAAATGCTATTTGATGGTCCGTTTTTAGCAGAGCGTTTTGCCTCTGTAGGCGAGTTTATCGAAAAAAACCCTTTAGAGGCCGACCAAGTTGTGGTGAGTATTATCGAGAAAGCAAAAACATATTCGGCCATCGATTTAGTCAATGAATACTATAGGTTGAAAGAGCTCGAACAAGAGGCACGTTCGATCTTCAAAGACATCGATGCCTTAATGGTACCAACAGCAGGTACAATCTATAAGATTTCAGAGGTAAAGGCTAATCCAATAGCGCTCAATGCCACAATGGGGTACTACACTTATTTTGCAAATATACTACGACTCTCCGCGCTCGCTGTCCCCGCTGCAATTCGTCCAGATGGTTTGCCATTTGGTGTGTGTTTTGTGGGAGGACCGCAGCAGGATACTGCGCTTATTGCTTTAGGTGAAAAGTGGCAATCTGCTACTAATTTGCCTTTAGGGGCAACTGCTCGAATAATGCCGTAGCCGAAAGCTTCTTTGGTTGATTAAAATAAAAACAAGTTCAGTGGTGACTCAACTAAACTAGTTGCGAGGCGCAAAAGGGTGTATTGAGCTACATATCCAAGTTCTTCAACTACCAGGGATTACACTCGTATCTGGGGTATAAAAGTCCAATGCAATATGAAATGTCATAACTTAAACTAAAGAAAGTTGCTTAACAGGGTGCCCAAATTTAGTGGACCACGTCAGACTTAAATGGACTTGAAAAAGAGGTTCATTAAAAAAAATAATCAAATGAATAAGCCTGATATTTTTTTTCGCGACTAGAAAAGGCTGCCAATACAAACTATAGCGTGGCCTTTGAGAACTCAGAAGACGCACCATCCAATGCGTCTGACAGTTCATCCATGCTATAGGTTGTGGATAAAACAAAAAAACTTGAGCGCAGAGGTCACGATATCTCAGTAGCAGATACTTAAGCTAGACTTTGATTTTATGCAAAGTGACTTTACGGAAAATTGGGAGCAGGACAAATAGCGGATGGTAATTATATAGAAGTAGCAGAAAATGTCACCGCAGAAGTCGTCGTTCGTTGTATCAAAGGATCAGATGCACAAAAATCTTCAGCAGGCGGCAAAGGGCAACCGACAGCATTCATGCCTGCCCTAGTTCTGACCGATGGCGATGCGATAGGTGATTGAATGACAAATCAGTTGATTTATTGGCTGTTTGTCGGTGTCAAGATCGAGGAAGTTATTCTTTGAATTTTGTCAGAGTAACCCTGTCGTTAAGTAGCACGCGCTACCCGATGGCTGAGTTTATGCACTAACGTGTTAAGTTCATCGCCGATCGGTGCCTTGGCCGTCTGCATTTAGGGCGCTAGGACTGTGCACCAAAATCAAGGAGATGAATATAAAAATGTTGGTGTCATACTAGTGGATGATGCCAAGGTCCTATTGCTCCGACCTTTGCTTTATACCGCACTGACAATAAGTAAATAAAGCGACGCTATTTGGGCAAACTCAGAGGCATTTGTGTCAAGACCTACGCCCGATTGAATTTAGGGCTAATGATAGTAGTTAACATTAACGCTCTAGAGAAAGTGCTATAAAAATTTGAATAGTTCGACGGTTGTGGCGTATGTCAGCGTAAGGAAGGTTCCGAATAATAGCCCTTGAGTTATTCTGCTTAAGGTTCGTTCAGATAGCCATCGAGATAACCACAGGCCTGCAAATACGCCTGCTGTTGCTATAGGACCATAACTGGTCGACATTTCCAGCGCTTTTTCATTAAGACCATGTAAAGCAACAACACCCACTCCCGCCACCGCATAGGTGAAAAATAGCAAAGGCATCATTGCGCTGCGGGCTGCGCCAGCAGTCTGCGAAATACCTCTCAAATAGACCGACGCTGCAGGGCCGGGAATGGCTAAGCAGCCGGCCATTACACCGGATAGCAAAGAAAACTTAACCAGAGACGAACCAGCTTTTTGGACTACCCAGGTATTTATAAAGCAAATCCAACCTAAGACGATACAAAGCGCTATTTTTATAGCCAATTCAGGTACAACAAGCGATAAACCAAGACCACATCCTATGCCAGCTAACAAGCCTGGTACCATAGGTAATACATGGGCATATCTCACCTCTTGATGGCAGGCGAGCCATGTGACTAAAGCGACAATAAGGTTAAGCATTATAGTGGCCTGGATACCAGCGGCACCACCTAAAGCTAATACTAGTCCAGGACCGGCAATCAAACCAAACCCCATGCCGCCAGCAGCCTGAACTAATGCGGCCGTAAACAGTACAAGTGGGAGTAGTAAATCGATAAATAGCGGAGCTTGCATATAATGTCTCTCTTGAGATTTATACCTATTATGATGTAACTAATCTATAATTAAAAATCACTTTTACTATTACTTCTATTAATAGATGTTATATCTATGCGAAATCACGGATACCCAAAGCCGCGCCAAATCGAAGCATTTCGAGCAGCCATGATTCATGGTTCGGCTAGTGCTGCGGCAGAGCATCTATATATTACCCAGCCAGCAGTTAGCCGCCTGCTCAGTGATCTTGAGTCTTTTGTGGGCTTTTGTTTATTTGAGCGTCAAGGCCGAGGCTTAACGCCCACGTCTGATGGTCGTCGATTATACGAAGCGGTAGAGCGCGTCTATCTAGGTCTCGATGCTATTCAAGACGCTGCAACAGCAATCAGAGAGGGCAGCTCGGGTACCTTAAGAGTCGGCACATTGCCTGTGTATGCAGGCGGTTTGCTAGCGGAGCAAACAGGCTGTTTTTTAAAAAATCACCCAGGTATACGAATTGAATTAGACAGCGCCGATCGCGATGACCTCTTGGCTGGCTTACTTACGCAACGCTTCGATATAGTCATATCGACACTGCCTGTTGGGCAGAAAGGTATTGATGAAATTAAGCTGGGCGAGCGAGAGGCCGTATGTATTCTACATCCTGACCATCCTATGGCACGCGAGCACAAGATAATGCTCAGCGAAATTTCTGAGATGCCCTTCATTGGTCTGACTGGCTCAAACCCATTTCACCAGGTGATTAATCAGGTAGTAAAAATGGCTGGAGGTAAAATTAATGAAATTGCTGCCGCGCGTACCCAACGAGCGGTAGGTTTGATGGTGGGTGCGGGTGCGGGGATATCTATTGTAGATCCTGATGTATGTAGCTACTTTGAGCCGGAATTCTTGGCAGTAAGACCGCTTGAGCCTAGCATTCAATGGCAATATGGCATATTAGTGCCTTCGCGTTGTTCACTATCTGTCGCTGCCCAGAAATTTATAGATCATCTAAAGCAGGCAATGCAGCCTTGATAATGTTTATGTAAATGGTAGATATGCCTTAAACGAAATCAAGACAGACTCAACTTGCTATATAGCAGTAAATTAACATTATTTGCCAGCCCGTGATCTTTTAGACGCTCAGCAAAAAAGTCAATAAGACCGTCAACCGGGGTCTTATGATTTACTCTAAAACCACTCTGATATTGAGTGCGTGTC
>JBLHWR010000069.1:0-10707 GCA_047629275.1 Gammaproteobacteria bacterium | reverse complement strand
CTTCGATAATAGTAGGCGAGGCCTGTAAGGGTTCGAGTACGCCACCTATCCCAACACCGCCAGACAGATGGACGTTCTTTCCAATTTGAGCACAAGAACCAACGGTGGCCCATGTGTCGACCATGGTACCACTATCAACATAAGCTCCTATATTGACGTAAGACGGCATCAATACAACACCTGATGCGATATAGGACCCCTTACGGGCCATTGCAGGTGGAACAACACGCACGCCGCTAGCGGCAAATTCTGCAGATGTTGTCTCGGCAAATTTAGAGTCGACCTTATCGTAATACTGAGTTGAAGCACCGGCCATGACTTGGTTGTCGTGGATTCGAAATGATAATAAAACCGCTTTCTTTAGCCATTCGTTTACCTTCCAGCCATCATCCGTGGGTTCGGCAACTCGTGCAGCACCTGAATCAAGTAGTTCGATGGCGGCAGTTACCGCTTTTTTGATGTCATCAGAGACATTTGACGGTGTAATATCAGCACGGTTTTCAAAAGCAGCTTCAATGGTTTGTTGAAGGTCAGACATAAAATTCTCCTAAAGATGATATAAAAAGGTATTAATTCGGTTAGCAGCGTCCTGACATTCTTCAAGTGGTGCGACTAGAGCCATGCGTATCTTGTTTAAGCCAGGATTGCTGTTGGTGTTGTCTTCATTAGTATCACGCGACAATAGGCTGCCAGGTAATACCGTAATATTTTGTTCAGCATAAAGCCTAACGGCAAATTCAGTATCAGGAATAGGTGTTGTTACCCATAAATAAAATCCAGCTTGCGGTTTTTCCGGTTGGAGTGTGTTTGCTAAAGTTGATAAAACACAATCAAATTTTTCGCGGTAAAGTTTGCGGTTTTCGACGACATGAGATTGTTCGCCCCAGGCTACAATGCTGGCAGACTGTGTCGCCGGCGGCATCGCGCTGCCATGGTAGGTTCGATAGAGTAAAAATTTCTCAATGATTTTTGCATCACCGGCCACAAATCCAGAGCGTAATCCAGGTAAGTTTGAACGTTTTGATAGACTATGAAAAGCGAGGCAACGGTCGAAATTAGTCAGTCCCATATCCGCTGCTGCGCCTAATAGGCCCGGTGGCGGCTGGCTTTCATCGTAGTAAATTTCGGCATAACATTCATCACTGGCTATGACAAAATCATATTTTTGAGAGAGTGAGATGAGTTGTTGTAAATAGGCTTGACTCATGACCGCACCAGTAGGATTGCCCGGAGTGCAAATGTATATGAGCTGGCAGTCTTGCCATTGTTGCGGTTCGATAGCTTCTAAATCGGGTAGATACCCATTGGCTTCGATGCAATTAAGATAGTGCGGTTTTCCACCCGCAAGAATAGCCGCGCCTTCATATATTTGATAAAAAGGATTGGGCATTAGTACCAATGGGTTTTTAGCCGTTCGATCTATCAGACACTGTGCGATGGCAAAAAGTGCCTCGCGTGTACCGGTCACTGGCAATATATGTTTTTCGGGGTCAATAAGCGTTGAATTGATATTAAATCGATTCGAAATCCAGCGCGCTGTTGATTCACGTAATGCAATGTTGCCTTTGGTACTTGGGTATCGAGACAGTTGGTGTAGGTTTTCAATCAAGCTATCCATAACAAACTGCGGGGCAGCATGCTGTGGCTCACCGATGGACAAAGCAATAGGGCTCAAGTCAGCTGGGGGCGTCAGCCCACGCTTTAATTCTGCCAGTTTCTCGAACGGGTAGGGGTGTAGTAGAGAGAGATCACAATTCATAAAATTTAAGGTCTAGTTCAGCTAACCAAATCAAAAGTCAATTTCATTAAATTTCATTGATTTAGTGCAGTTAATTAACTTGGTTTGATGCGGTAATTCAGTCGGTTATGCCAACAAACCCAATCCATCCATTGCTGCATCAATACTTTTCTTCGCTTCCTTAGAAAGCGGCATGACGGGGACACGACAATCTTCACCACAATGGCCTAATCTGGATACTGCATACTTAGCACCCGCTGGACTAGGTTCTGTAAATAGGGTTGAATGCAATGCCATCAATTCATCCTGTATAGCCAAGGCCTTCAGGAAGTTACCTTCTGTACAGGCCTTTTGCATTTGTGCACAAAGTGCGGGGGCTACGTTAGCAGTGACTGAGATACAACCATTACCACCACCGGCATTATAGGCCACTGCGGTGGCATCCTCTCCCGATAGCCAGGTAAATTCAGACTTGATGAGCATTCTTTCCTGTAAAGGACGCGACAAGTCACAAGTTGCGTCTTTGACACCAACAATACGCGGCAATTGAGCCAGCTTTGCCATAGTTTCAATTTCTATATCGACTATAGCGCGCGGTGGAATATTGTATAAAATAATTGGCAAATTACAGGCATCATGTACCATTTTGAAATGCGCATAAAGACCCGGTTGCTTTGGGCGATTGTAATAACCAGCAACATGAAGCAAACCATCTGCGCCGACTTCTTCAGCATGTAAGCTATATTCAATGGCTTCGATTGGATTGTTTGAACCCGCACCGGCAACAACGGGTACTCGGCCAGCGGCTTCCGTCACAACGATTTCAATTATACGTTTATGCTCAACACTGCTCAATGAAGGAGACTCTCCCGTAGTGCCGACGGGTACTAAACCATCAGTGCCTTGTTCGATGTGCCAATGAGTAAGCTTTCGCAGTGCGTCCTCATCAAGCTTTCCATTGCGAAACGGAGTTACCATTGCGACCAGTGATCCAGAAAATAATGCCATGCCTTATGCCTAAGATATTGAATGTAAGCGAGTAATTATAACGAGCCTTCGGGCGTGGGTACAATTAATATTCAATCAAACTATGGTTGCATTGAATTTATCTTTGCAAATAGCCGCAGCATTAGTTTAAAGTGCGCCAAAAGTGCGCCCAAAGTGCGATAACGAGGATTATTATGACAGTCAATCAAGCAAGTTCATTGTGCAATAAAGTGGTATTAGTAACAGCTGGAGGGTCAGGCATTGGTCTAACCATCGTCGAGGCTTATCTTGCGCTGGGGGCTAAAGTTCATACCTGCGACATATCGCAGTCAATGTTAGACGAATGTCTCAATAACCATCCTGAATTGACGGCAAGTGTGTGTGATGTTTCCAATGAAAGCCAAGTTGAGTCGATGTTTGATGATTTAAAAAAACAGCATGGTCGCCTTGATATTTTGGTCAATAATGCGGGTATTTCAGGCGCGACAGCGGCAATAGAAGATGTTGCAATAGAGGATTGGGATAGAACCCTCGCGGTAGATTTGAGAGGCACTTTTCTCGTTACTAAACTAGCCGTGCCGCTACTCAAGCAGGCTGGCGGTGGATCAATCATTAATATGTCATCGAATGCAGGATTATTTGGTACGCCATTGAGATCACCTTATGCCGCTGCAAAATGGGCGATTATTGGATTGACTAAAACCTGGGCAATGGAGTTAGGGCCTTTTGCTGTTAGAGTGAATGCGATTTGTCCTGGTTGTGTCGAAGGACCTCGAATCGATGGTGTGATTGACAGAGACGCAATGGAGCGTGGCATGCAGCCGAGCCAAATACGCGATGTTTATCAGCGTCAAAGTTCACTCAGAAAGTTTGTTAGCGCTCAAGATATTGCCAATATGGCTACTTTTATCAGCTCAGACTTTGGTGCGAATATTTCAGGACAATCGCTCAGTATTGATGGTCACACTGAAGGCCTATCTAACTGGTTAGATTGAAACTTGAAATGGTTAATATAAAAATGCAAGCAACGTGGTTTGAATCATTTGGCGAAGCGCATCATGTTTTAACAATAGGTGAGCTGGAAAAACCAAAACCAAATGTTGGTGAGGTACTGATTCGATTAGTCACCAGTGGTGTTAATCCTTCGGATGTCAAAAAACGTGCAGGGGCTTTCCCCCATTTGTTGGATAACGGTTTAGTGATTCCACATAGTGATGGTGCGGGTATTATTGATGCTGTTGGTGATGGTGTATCAACCCACAGAATTGGTGAACGTGTCTGGGTTTATCAGGCACAGTATGGTCGACGCTTTGGAACGGCTGCTGAATATATTACGGTCGATTCAAATCGAGCCCCTAAACTAGCCGATAATACGTCGTTTGAAATAGGCGCTTGTTTGGGTATTCCGGTGATGACGGCTCATCGTTGCGTTTTCTCTGACGGGCCTGTTGAAGGCAAAACAGTTTTAGTGACGGGGGGTGCAGGGCGAGTTGGTTATTATTCGATTCAATGGGCAAAACAAGCGGGTGCTAGAGTAATCGCAACCGCCAGTAACGACGCCGATAAGGCCGCCTGTGAAGCTATTGGCGCCGATTGTGTGGTAAACCATCGACAAGACAATTGGAGTGAGAAACTACTCTCGTTTACCAATGGTGAGAAAGTTAATCGAGTGATCGATGTCGAGTTTGGCGCCAATCTGCCAGAGGTTCTTAAGGTTATCGCAACCAGTGGCACCATTGCCAGTTACTCCTCGGCACAGGTAAAAGAACCCCAGCTACCTTTTTTGCAAATGATGTTTATGGATTTAACCATTCGATTGGTGATTGTTTATGCCATGCCTGAACAGGCAAAACAGGCTGCCATTAAAGATATTAATTCAAAACTTGAGGGCAATGCATTCCAGCATCGCATTGCACATGTGCTACCGATGTCCGATATAGCAAAGTCTCATCAACTCGTAGAGCAAGGTGGTTTTAGTGGTTGTGTGGTTATTAAAACTGGCAAATAAGGGAGGGCTTTATCTAAGCTGGCTATCTTTGCTACCACGACGATTAAATAGTCCTTGTTGGTCACTCTGCTCATCTTGATCAGTTTGACAAGTGATGCATAAACGTACTCCCCGGATTGCCTGACGTCGCGCCTTTGGAATAACTACATCACAACCTTCGCAGTTTTCTAACCCAGCGCCTTTGGTTAACTGGCTACGAACCTGCTTAACGGCATCTTCGATACTGGCATCGATTTGATCTTGTACGGCTCCATCAGGTGCCCATCCACTTGCCATGATTAAACCTCAGGTTGTCCACTTGGTGATGTAATTAAATCAGCCAAAGTAGCAATATCGTAAGCCAAACCTGGAACAGACACTAGTGATGTGTTGATTCGGTCTCTCCTCCAAGGGCTGACATCAAGGCTTTTACAAATTGCGATAGTTCTGATGTCATTATCGAGAAGTCTACGTCAAACTGACCAGCAACGTCATCCACTTCGGTTTCGGCGGCTTTTTCCTGAATTAAGTCACTAAAGCGTAATCGTTTAATGGCCATTTTTTCGTCAAGCATAAATTCAACACGCTCGTGCCAACTCAATGCAAGCTTATTGACATGCATGCCAGTTTTTAGATGATTAAGAATTTCATCACTACTTAGATTTTGATTTTTACACCGAATTACACCATTCACGTCGGCATTGTCTCTAAGCTCACATTCTTCACCGAGCTCGAAATTATCGGTTAATTCACCACTATTAACCCACTGGGTCATTAAGTCTATCGGCAAATTTTTAGCCACTAACGGAATCAAAGGTAATGATCCAAGCGCTTCACGTAAGTCTTGAATTAAATCTTCAGCACGCTTCTCTGAAGAGGCGTTGATAACTAAAAGGCTATCCTGTAAAGAAATATAGGCAAATTGTAAAGAAGACCGTGCAAATGCTTTGGGCATCAAACTAAAAATCACTTCTTCTTTTATCGAACTGCGTTCCTTGCGGGAGACCTTCCGAGATTCTGTCGATTCAATTTCCTGAATTTGCTCTTCGAGAAAGTCATTCACGACAGAAGCCGGTAAAATCTTATCCTGACGCTTTGAGCAAACCATCAAGTAGCCATTAGACTCATGAACTAGTTCTTCACTATGTCGACCCAAAGGTGGCACCCAGCCGGCGCGACTGAGTTCCTGGCTACCACAGGGTTCAAAGCTATGTTCGGATAATTGCTCAGCTAGCAATTCAGCCGTTAATTCGATCGGTTGAGTAAAACGGTAAAGCTGTAAGTTCTTGAACCACATGGATGGTTTTTTTCCTTGAAGGTAGATTTAATTTAAAAATTGATGAACGCCAAATCCAAGTATTCTTTGAGTTGTTAAAAGTTGGCGTAAAGTAGAGTTTCTGTTGTATATATTTTAACAACATTTAATCGAAAAGCTATATTCAGAAAGTTATCTTTTAACCCTAAAGACTGTCGATCTCAGTCTTCGAATATATCGTCTTCATCAAATAATTCATCGTTGAATAAATCGTTGTCTAAAGTGCTATCGATAGGTGGGTTGCCATCATGAACCAAGTTGTTACGTCGTTGCAAAAAAGCTTCACGTAAATAAATGTAGGGATCCAGTGCAGCTTCATTCAAAACACTTTCTGCTTTTAATAAACCAGCGCGTAAATCAATAACTTTGACAACGGTTAAGGCGGTGGCCGTGTCTCTATTACGGTTAGGGAAAATCCACGGTTCATGGACTTCATTGTTGATCGGATCAAAGTAAGCACTATCCGCCACCATCCCGCCAGCATCACGAACGGTGCTTGGCCCAAAGAAAGGCAGGATGAGATAAGGCCCGCTTGGGACACCCCAGTAGCCTAAAGTTTGTCCAAAATCTTCATTGTGCTTTTCTAGCCCCATATCAGATGCCCAGTCAATTAAACCAAATACGCCAACGGTCGTGTTAATTAGTACACGTCCAGTATCGGATGCAAATTGTTTAAATTTGAATTGAAACAGATTATTAAATATAACCACAACATCATCAAGGTTACTAAAGAAATTCCCGACACCCTTTTGTACAAATGATGGCGTAACAACATCGTAGCCCTGGGCAACTGGTTTTAATACATAGCGGTCGACGTTGTTATTAAATGAGTTCATGCTGCGGTTATAACTCTCAAATGGGTCACTAGGATCAGTAGGGCCATCAAGTGAGGCACAGCCTGACAAAAATAGGCTGCTCAGTAAAATTAGGGCGGTTATAAATGTGTTATTCATGTGTCTTTTCTGTTTGGTACAATTGGATTTTGCATTGGACTGAGTAATACGCTTGACTAAAATTAAGCTTCGAATGAAACAGTATCTTAATGGCTTTAAGCACGCAATTATTACTTCAAAACAAGGACCTAATAATTTCATAGTTAACAGTTTAACGATTGGATATTAGGCACTGTCTTTATCACTTTTAGTTCAGCCCAATGTCCGTTTACAGGTTTGATATGTTAGTACTCAAGCTCAATCAATTTTCAATATAGGTATAAAAACATTGGCGGACTGATGATAAATAACGCAAGATTAACACTGTCGATTATTGGCAGGTATGCTGTCGATTAAATCCTTGGATCACACAAATATTTAATCTTGTTATCGTGTTTATGGTGACTTGTGTGTTGTATATAAAGTTACTCCCTTACTGTAAACGTTTGAAGCTATGAAATATTTTTTCCGTCTAATTCGCTGGCCTTTGGCTCAAATGATCATCTTAGTCAACTGGATGACGTTGCCAACTCCGCCCGTAGTAACGCCTGAACAGCGCAAAAAGCTGGACGATAATACAGTTAATATGAAGCTTTACCACTTTAATCAATGCCCTTTTTGTGTCAAAACTCGTCGGTCCATTCATCGCCTAGGCTTAAACATAGAAACTCGCGACGCAAGGAATGACCCCCAATGGAATCAAGAGCTTATTAATGAAGGAGGTAAATACCAAGTACCCTGTTTGCGCATATCGAAAGAAGATGGGTCAATAGAATGGATGTACGATTCCAAAACTATCAATCAATATCTTGATCAGCGGTTCGGTTGATTCGCTCGACAAAACTAAGCCACCCCCCACGAGCGGAAAAACTCCGCCGCATCGCACTTAATCAACAAGGGCTTCTCAAAGCTGATTTTTTTGGTCAAGGTAAACAAGCAACTCTGCGAGCTATTAAACAGATTGGTTATGTTCAAATTGATACCATCTCTGTTGTAGAACGTGCTCACCATCATGTGCTTTGGTCACGCGTATCCAACTACAAACCCCAATACCTGACGGAGTTAGTGGCTGAGCGCCAACTATTCGAATACTGGTCTCATGCCGCTGCTTGGTTACCTATGCAGGATTATCGATTTTGCTTACCACGAATGAAGCAAGCCAATGGGGATCGAAACTGGTTTGACGATTGCGATAAAAAACTAATCCAGCACGTGCTTCGTCGTGTTCAGATGGAAGGTGCCTTATTGGCCCGTGATTTTGATGATGCTCGAAAAGGCAAGAAAGAATGGTGGGACTGGAAACCGGCTAAACGAGCGCTCGAACAATTGTTCATGCAAGGTGAGTTAATGGTCACTCGGCGAGAAGGCTTCCAAAAAGTTTATGATTTACCCGAAAGGGTTATACCCGTCTGGGTTGATACAACCGAACCAACTTTGGAAGAATATGCCGATTATTTGATCGATAACACGATTCGGTCGCACGGTTTTGCAACAGCCAAGTCTATGGTGTACCTACGCAAAGGCAAGCTACTTAAAAATGCAGTTAATTTTCGGCTACAGGCTAAGCTAGAAGATGGCCAAGTTTTAAAACTTGAACTGGACAGTGATAACGTCATGTATGTTTTGCCAGAGTTACTCGACAAGCCCAGCCCAAGGTCAAATAAAACAGTTCGAATCCTATCTCCCTTTGACAATGCCATTATCCAACGCCAACGTGGGCAGGATGTTTTTCAATTTAATTATCTAATTGAATGTTATGTTCCGGCTCCAAAACGACAGTTTGGTTACTTCTGTTTACCCATACTCTACGGAGACAGTTTTGTCGCCCGCGCTGACTGTAAAGCACACCGAAAGCAAGGCGTGTTTGAAATAAAGTCGATTCATTATGAACCTGACTTCATACCGAATGACGATTTCACACAGGCGTTTCTTATTGCCATTGGTTCCTTCTCAAAGTTTAATGGTTGTAGCGATATAGCCCAAGGGTAGGTTAATTTTTTATGGCTGAATACCTTACTCAAAGTGGCGGAAGCCGGTAAGCCAGAAAAGCGGAGCGCCTTCCGGCAAACACCCAACAACCGTTTCATGCGGTCGATTATTATGATTATTGTTTTAATCGCCTGTTTAGTGGTATTAGTAAGTTGAGCACGTCTGATGGGGCCGTGGCTTATCACGCCTACGCTGCATTATGATTAAAAGTTCACTGAGGCCTTTGGATGAAGGCTGAATAGATCCTTTTTCTTTTTATTGCATGAATAGAAGTTTCGCTGCAATAGCCCACATGATAAGACCAATCAAGATTTCCAATATCTGCCAAGATCGGGCTCTTGCAAATACAGGCCGTAATAATTTGGCGCCATAACCCAATGCAAAAAAGAAGACAAATGAAGCAGTGATTGCACCCGTACCAAAATAAACGAGTTCGTTTGCAAATTGTGCCGATATAGAACCAAGCAATACGACTGTATCTAAATAAACATGCGGATTTAGCCAGGTAAAGGCTAGGCAGGTGAGGGCCGATTTAACCCAGCTATTGCTCACTATGTCGCTCGGATTTAAAGCGGCTGACGAGCGCAAAGCACGGTAGAAACTTCGTAGGCCGTAGACAAATAGGAAAATAGCGCCGCCATAACGTGCGATCAAAACTACTCCGGGGTAGTTTGAAACAAGTACATGAAAGCCACTGACACCAATCAATATTAAGATGGCATCGGAGGCTGCGCATATTAGGCAGACGAGAAGTAAGTGCTCATTTTTTAAGCCTTGTTTGAGGACGAAAGCGTTTTGTGAGCCAATGGCGAGAATTAATGAAAACCCAAGCGAAAAGCCGTAAATAAATGTATCCATGAAAGCAGTCTACACGATAATAAAATACTGTCTTAATTGAAAACGGAGCCCTCCAATATTATTTTCTATGCTACTCTAACTATCCCTAAGCAGCGCTAACAGTAGCAATTTAAAGAGTTAAATAATGGCGCCGATCATACTGTTTAAACAGCAATTCCAACGATCAGAACTTTTTCTTTATCTATTTTCTGCTGCAGTGCCTTTATCGTTTGCAACCTGGCAAGCACTAATTAACAACTTTGCGATTGAACAGGTTGCCTTTAGTGGCGTAGAAATTGGAATTTTGCAGAGTTTGCGTGAAGTTCCTGGCTTCATTGCTTTTGGCGTCATTTTCCTACTATTGATTATCAGAGAACAAACCGTTGCTTTTCTGGCCCTAATTGCATTAGGCATCGGCACCGCAATGACGGGTTTTCTACCATCAATTATGGGTTTGTATTTCACTACTGTTTTGATGTCGATGGGTTATCACTATGCGGAAACGATCCAACAATCACTCTCACTACAACTGGTGAGTCGTGAGCGTTTGCCTTTAGTAATGGGTCGGCAAATTGCGGTTGGTTCATTTACCGGGCTCTTGGTTTTTGGCGCATTATTTGGGCTAATGGAAGTTTTAAATGCGGATTATCAGTGGGTCTATTTAATGGGTGGTGGGTTAACCGTTGTGATCGCCTTTTTGATGTATCTTAAATTTCCCCATTTTAAAGGGGAAGCCGAGCAACATAAAAAAATCATCCTTCGAAAACGTTACTGGCTGTATTATATACTGGTATTCCTATCGGGGGCTCGACGCCAGATTTTTGTCGTGTTTGCTGGCTTTTTGATGGTAGAAAAGTTTCACTTTAGTGTTGGCGAGATGGCGTTATTATTTTTAGTGAATGGTGTGCTTACCATCTATTTA
>JBLHWR010000068.1:0-10801 GCA_047629275.1 Gammaproteobacteria bacterium | reverse complement strand
CGGTTTAAATCGGTCTCGAATTACTTTGAACACATAGGGGTAGGAAGGTAGGGTGAATACAGCCATCACCATGCCTTTAATACCAGGTGCAAATATCAGTTCATCCTCTGAATGCTTTAAATGGTGTAGAAAGTCGCGATAAAAATCAGTCTTACCCTGCTTGTGTAAACCAATGGCTGAATAAAGGTCCTCTTTTTTACGAGATGGCATTAGCCCACGTAAAAATTTGACAATAGAGGAGGGTACAGGGTGATCAACCATGAAGTAGACGTACGAAAATTCAAAAAGTCTAGACAACCCTTGATTACCAATGATGATGGCATCCGCAAAAATTGAACCTTTCCCATTGTGCAATATTGGAATAGCGAAAGGAATCTGCCTATAAGAGTTAATACATTTACCAACAATGTAAGCTGCCTTATTACGATAGAAAACCGTGCTAATGGCTTGAAACTGAAAGTTCAAGTGAGCATGTCTTGGCGTTGTATAGGGGTATTTGATTAAGGCTTTTATAATGTATCTAACATCGCGGTTAATATCTTCAAAGGGTAAATTGATTCCCGCATCGATTAGCACCTGCTTGATTGATGCGCGAAATCCGCGCTTTGCTGGGTAGTAAACATGATAGGAGGGTTTGTCAGAATCGATAAATTCAGTTGAAACCACGCTACGCACAAAAATGTAGTCATTATCAAAATAATCGCGATGGAATAATCCACAAAAAACAGAATTATAAAAGGTTTCTGCGAGTTCAGGTTGGTGATGATTTTGAATCAGTTGAATAAAGTCACGTTTAACATCAAGCCACAAAAGTTCGATAAAATGACTCATGTCGAATTGTTTTTTGAGGAATTGGGTCGTGTCCTTCACGCGTGCATCATAAAATAATATTCGCTTTCTCGATGCATGACGTTCAGCGTCCCAATCAGCATTTTCAAAACGTTCCTGTGCGCCCTTAGTTATTTTTGAAAAAATTGAAAAATGTCGATTGAAACCAGTCAGGATAGTGATTGCGATATTTTTCGATAAATCTTTAATAACAATGTCGGTCATGAATGTCTTCCATGTTTAGTAGATGCGTCTAGACGTTAGTTTATTGGCTTATATTGAGCAATTCTTTGTGACTATTCACGTGCAGGAATATTCAGCCGAAGTCTACGTTCCCATAAATTTTTGCGACTGATACCGAGTATTTTTGATAGTTCAGTTTCGTTAAACTGAGATTGAAACTGCTTTACCACGGTAATGAAATAGTCATCAAGTGACAAGGGATGGTCTAATTTTTTGAAGCTTTCAGTATTGGCAATGTCTATTATAGGCGTTGCCGTAAACCCTAAATCATTGACTTGTATTGTTTTACCAGTACAGAGAATGACAGCACGCTCGATAACATTTTCTAATTCACGCACATTACCAGGCCAATGATAGTGCTTCAATTGCTGGTAACACTCGGCGCTAAACTTAATTGCTCTACGATGAATTCTACGACACATTTTAGTTAATATTACGTCAGCCAATTGTTGAGTGTCCTCTGCACGTTCTCGCAAGGGTGGCAAATTTAGCTCGAATACATTTAGTCGATAGTAAAGGTCTTCGCGGAATAGTTTGTCAGCAACCATTTGCTTTAAGTCCTTGTGTGTTGCAATCAAAATTCTGACGTTGACTTTAATAGTTTTGGTGGACCCAACGCGACGAATTTCATTTTCTTGTAACACTCTTAATAGATTGGCCTGTGCTTCCAACGGTAATTCGCCAATTTCATCTAAAAACAGAGTGCCATCATTCGCCGCTTCGATTAAGCCTTTTTTTAATTTGAGTGCGCCAGTAAATGAACCCTTTTCATGACCAAATAATTCAGATTCAATTAAGTTTTCGGCAAATGCGGCGCAATTCACACTAATGAGTGGATGACTTTTACGGCTGCTTTGAGCATGGATCGCGCGAGCAACAAGCTCTTTGCCCGTGCCCGTTTCACCCAGAATTAGCACCGTGGCATCCGTTGGTGCGACACGATGAATGAGATCGATTACTTTTTTCATCGGCTCACAGTTACCGATCATTCCATCGATCGGGTAGTCTCGAGCAACTTCTTGTTTGAGAATTTTATTTTGTCGTTCAATATTGGTTTTTTCAAGCGCTCGATTTACCGTTAACACCATTTCATCGTGGTTGAACGGTTTGGATATATAGTCAATTGCCCCCTGTTTCATCGCATCTACCGCGGATTGAACGGTTGAATAACTGGTCATGATCAAAACTGGAATGGGTGCTGCTTTGCTGATTAAGACCGTACCGGGTTCTCCGGGTAAACGGATGTCTGAGATGATCAGGTCGTAATCATGAATTGACTTCTCAATCGCGTCAGCAACACAACTCGTCGCCGTCACGCTATGCCCTTGCTTTTCGAGTAAACGGAACAAGCTGTCGCGAATAATGGGCTCGTCTTCTACAATTAAAATATGACTCATAGTGTTGGCTTTTTTATCGGTTCAATTATGGGTCGGCTTGAATCTTGGAAGTGACACTTCAAACTGACAGCCTTTATCTTTCTTGTTACAAACAGAAATACTGCCACCATGCTCTTGGATAATGTTATAGGTAAGTGAGAGCCCAAGACCTGTGCCTTCGCCGACGGGTTTAGTCGTGAAGAAGGGTTCAAAAATCTTGGTCAAATGGTTTTTATCTATTCCTTTGCCATAGTCACGAACGATCGTGTTAACTATTTTGTCGTGCGTGAATGCTTGTATTTCAATTCTACCGCCTTGGCTAGAAGCATCAGCGGCATTACCCAGTAAGTTTACAAAAACTTGAATTAATTTTTGTGAATAGCCTAGTATATAAATAGATCCATCACATTGATTGTCATATGTTAATGACTGGCTCAAATGATTAAGCGAAATTAATTGTATCGCTTGATCAATTGTATCGCGAAGGCTCAGGCGATCAGCAGAATGATCGTTGAGTCTGTCGGTATGACTGAAGTTGACTAAGGCTCGTACAATGTTGTCTATACGGTTGGTTTGTTTCAGTATTTGATCTAGACCTTGCTGTAATACTAATGTGTTATTTGGTTCAGATTGTAAATCTTGTGCTAAACAAGCAATGCCTGTTACGGGATTACCTATTTCATGGGCAACACCTGTCGCGAGCTGACCAATAGAGGCCAATCGTTCACTGTGTACCAGTTTTTCTTCTAGGAAATAACGCTGACTATGATCCTCTATTAGAATTACGATACCACTGCGTTGTTTTTGGTCATGACTGACAACCGCTTTAAACAAGTTTAGAACATAAGAATCTGCATTAATTATTGCTTTTAACTCTCTGATTTGAAAACTTTCATTAGCAATAAAAGACATCAGTATTTTTTGCCAAGGTTGCTGGATATTATCAATAGGCTTCCCAATAATTGATTTTTGTTCAATGCCTGTTAAACGCGCCATCGCATTATTCCAACTTAAAATACGGTTGTCTTCACTGACTGATACCACACCTAACGGCAAGTCTTGTAATACTTGGAAGTGAAATTTTCGCAATGTATCTAATTCGCTTGAAACACCTTCGAGTTTTGAACGGGTTTTTTCATTTTTGCTTTCCACAAACTGAATGGTGTCGGCGAGTGCTGACTTTGTGGCTCGATCAATCTGTAAATGTTGATTAACGATCATGCGGGATAAGACTGGACCTACCAATCCAGATAAATTCCGATTTATTTGTTCTCTTAATAAAGGTAATGAAGCTATATCAACAGTTTTGTGATCGACCCCTAGGTCCGAAAGTGCTCGTTTAATTTCACTACGGGCAATGTCAGTACCAATAATTTTGGTTAATTGATGTTCAAATTCATCAATAGAAGTTGCACGAACCTTGCCTTGAGGCACTAAAAATCCTTTTCGAAAGCAGGCATTGGATACCTCTCTTTCTTCTTCTGACTGGGGCATTATGAGTGAAAATAGGACGAAGGCTAGGCTATTAAATGCAAGTGACCATAAAGCACTGTCTGTCGTGCTAATGGCCAAGCCGGAGGTGTTTAAGAATGGAAATGCAATAATGCCTGCACGTTCGAATAATGGCAGTACTAAAGTAATACTCCAGATAAAACCACCTATTAATAAACCGGCAATAAAACCAGCTTTGCTTGCTCGTTGCCAATAAAGCAAACCGACAATGCCCGGTAAACATTGGGCTACAGCTACAAATGAGATAAGTCCAAGACCGACTAATCCTTGATTATATTGTTGGACAAGGTAGAAGCTATATCCGGCTGCAATAATCAGTACGATGACTAGTCGTCGACCCCAAAGTAGCCACTGATACATATTGATACCAATAGATAATCTTAAAGGGAAGCTAGCAGGTAACACAATATGGTTCATACACATTGAGGTCAGCGCGAGTGTCGTGACAATAATCATCGCACTAGCGGCCGATAAACCACCCAGAAAAGTGAGCATAGGTAACACGTTAGAGCCGCTGTCTAGAGTTATACCCAGTACATATAAGTCAGCCGGAATACCTAGGTTGAGAGACTCTCCTGCCCATAAGATTGGTGGGATTGATATATTTAGAAGCAATAAAAACAATGGGAAAGCCCAACTGGCAGTATTCATCGCCTTTGGGTCGATGTTTTCAACAAAAATCATATGAAATTGACGCGGTAATAAAAAGGCAGCAGCAAATGAAAGCATCATTAATGTCGCCCAAGGACCATCTCTGACGGGTTTAAATAAAGCGGCACTAGCCTCAGGGTTGAGTTCAAGATAGTGGTTCATTTCTGAGAACCCTCCAAATATTCCAAATATTGCGAACAAACCAACGGTCAACAATGCCAACAGTTTCACAAGGGATTCAAATGCGATTGCCACTACCAGTCCATGATTTTTCTCGCGCAGCGAGATATGACGAGTCCCGAACAAGATTGAGAACAAACCGATAGTAATGCAAAAGCCAAGTGCCATATTACTATTTTGGGCGCTTTGGGTCATAATTTGCAGGGTATTCGTCATCGCTTGAATTTGTAGCGATATATAAGGCAAAGTGCCTGCTAACATAAATAGCGTTACCAAAACCCCAGCTGCCTGACTGTGATATCTAAATGCAAATAGATCCGCCAAGGATGCCAACCTGTAACTTTCGGTTAACTTAAGAATAGGACGTAATAGAATGGGTGATGCAACAAAAGCGATTGTGGCGCCAAGATAAATAGTGAGAAAACTAAAGCCTTCCTTTTGTGCGAATCCTACACTGCCATAAAAACTCCAAGACGTGGCGTATACGCCGAGTGATAGTGTATAAATCAGTGGGTGTTGAGCAATAGATATTGGTATCCAATGACGGTCGGTTGCAGTGGCTATTAGGAAAAGCAGCCCCAGGTAAAGGATGCTAACCAAAAACAGCTGCCACAGCTCAAATTGCATATTTTTTTAGATGCCGTTGTAATAAGTAGCTCAGTAGAATAATAGCTGACCAAACGAGATAGGGTGCTAACCAGTAACTACCGTTAAATGCCCATAAAACTAACATTGGTGGTAATAAAAGTAGTAGTGCAATGAGAACGACGATGATCGTTATTTCGTTTGGTCTAGATTTAGATGTTGATTCTGGCATGAATAATTATCACTGATTTCAAATCGACATTTAAAGTGTTACCGATTGTTACGGACAGGTCAATGAAAAATTAATGCCCACCAACCAAGAAATATTATATTTTGGTGGTAAGTTATAATTGATTATGATTTACTACTATTTATTATTTGTATAGAACTTTTTAGTTAGTTTTGAGTCCTCGAACTAACAACTGAGTACTGGAGGAGAAGCTGCAACACTAAAAAAATATAGCAGCTAGGGATGAAAAGGCGTCGAATTAGGCGCCTTTTTTTATGTTAGTAGCTTTTTTTCCATAGAGAGAAACATCGCTGGTTATTGATGAAATTCGGGAACTAAGCAAAGCAAATATTGATATAGATACAACAATTTACTTCTGTCGATACCCATCTAGAAATTCCCCTAAAGCCTGAATAGCAGCTTTTAATTCGTCAAGATTTGGCAAAAACACAATCCTGAAATGATCGGGTTGTTTCCAGTTAAATGCCGTTCCGTGGACAAGCAACACATGTTTTGCGGTCAAAAAATCAAGTACAAATGTTTCATCATTGCGGATATTGAATTTTTTAATGTTTATTTTGGGGAAGAGATACAGAGCACCTTGTGGACGTGCACAACTCAAGCCTGGAATGTCATTAACCATTTCATAAGCCAGTTCCATTTGTTTGTAAAGGCGACCATCTGATCTGGTGAGGTCATTAATACTTTGATAACCACCGAGTGCTGTTTGAATCGCATGTTGTGATGGTACATTGGCGCACAACCGCATCGAAGACAACATATTCAGACCATTAATGTAATCTTCTGCCTGGTGTTTTGGACCAGTGAGAAGCATCCATCCTGCTCGAAAACCAGCTACTCGGTAGTTTTTTGATAGTCCGCCAAAAGTAACACAAAATACATCGTTGCTTAATCCTGCAATTGGAATATGAACCGCCTGGCCATATAGAATCTTGTCGTAGATTTCATCGCTAAAAAGAATGAGGTCATTCTCAAGTGCAACCGCTGAGATCGCCTCTAATGTTTCTTTCGAGTAAACCGCGCCGGTCGGATTGTTCGGATTGATAATGACGATCGCACAGGTTTTTTTGGTAATTTTTGTTTTAATATCATCAATATCTGGCTGCCAGTCGTTGCTTTCATCACAAACGTAATGGACTGGATGGCCACCAGCAAGGGTTACAGCAGCGGTCCAAAGTGGGTAGTCTGGGGAGGGAATCAAAACCTCATCGCCATCGTTCAATAGTGCTTGCATTGCCATCACGATCAACTCACTAACACCGTTACCGGTGTAGATATCATCGACCAATGTATTGCGTAACCCCAGTGTTTGGTAATATTGCTGTATCGCAATTTTTGCAGAATACAAACCGTTTGAAGGACCGTATCCTTGAGCCTTCGGTAAATTATGAATGACATCTTTTAAAATATCATCAGGTGCATCAAAACCAAAAGGAGCCGGATTTCCGATATTCAGCTTAAGAATTCTATGACCTTCATCTTCTAATCGTTTAGCTTGATCTAATACAGGCCCTCGTATGTCATAGCAAACGCCTTTAAGTTTATTCGATCGTTTTATTTTTTTCATGTAGTGGGTTGCTGCTATAAAAGATTTGGCATCATATTGAATGCCCTTTTACACTATTCCAGATAAACCAATCTCATTATAAGAAATGCGTCAATTCCAAAATTATTTCTGGTTAATTCCAAAGAAAGCAAATAATACTTCGTGTCTCATTATGACGGCCTTAAATGTTGTCACATAATAATTTGGACTAGATTTGATTGTAATTTCCATTACACAATATTAGAAGTAATTGCTAAATTAGTATGAAAAGTAGAAGATTTACAGCACTCATTAAATGCGTATTACCCCTATTAAGTGCGCCGGGATATTGAGTTTTTTTCTAATGAAAAGGCTAAATTGTTAAGTGATTAACACTATTACTCAATAAAGTTAGTATTACTTTAGTAAAAAATCTTCTTGGCTAATGACTAGCTTAGCTTCTCAGCTAACTTACTTATTATAGGATTATTGGTTTGATTACATTTTGATCAAGTCAGCTATTTTTTCTTGCACGTCATCGATGTTTTGATAAACGATACCATGACGATCTGCATTAATCATCGTAATAGACTTGTTTTTTGCTTCTATATGTTTGTACAAGCTTTCTACACTTGAAGGCTCTACCACGGGATCACTTTTAGATTGCAACAAGTGGACTTTGGCGCTTATTTTTAGCGGATTACTCATTAATTGACCAATCAGCTGTTGTAATTGATATAGCGCGCGAACGGGTATGTGTTGATAATTAACGTCAGGGTGTTCAGTAGTATTGGGTTGAAAAGGCATAATGCCATCCGATTTGATCAGTCGGGCCAACCTATTTGCGTGATGAAGCAATGGTACAAACTTTAAATTTTTGTTTTTGAATTCGACGGGAGCAGAAATGCTAATGACAGATTTTATTTTTTTATGTGGGTGAAGTGACGCTTGCATCAACGCGAGAAGACCACCAGTAGAGAATCCAATAATGTGAATACTTTGACTAAATACTTTAATTATATCAAAACCACGGACAACAGAATCTAGCCACTCTTGCCAATTACGATCTTGTAGATCCCAAGGGGAAGTTCCGTGGCCCTTTAATCGCACGCCCAATACATGATGTCCTTGTTTATGCAGCCGATCACCTAGGCTTCGCATTTCAGTTGGTCCAGCCAAGAAACCATGTATTAGCAACACGGCACTTGCAGGTTCTTTAGCCGCTTTAAGAAAAAACCAATTCGGGTCAGCTGTTGCTGTTTGTTGCTGATTGATATCATCATATTTTGGTTTTTTATATTTCTTCTTATCCCATTGAGTGGCAACTTTTTCATCATCAAATCGAAACTGAGCAAATTGTTTGGCGTTAATTTCATCTACATGCTTAATGCTTGATTCGATCATACGGGTTACTTTCAACAAGGGTGATATCTCATTGGCATAAACGGCAATTAAATTCTCGGTTCTAATTTCGTCAATTTCAAAGTCTTCAATTAATTTTTTATCGAGCACGTAACAACCCTTGTCTAAATGCACCAATGCTAATGATTTAGCTGTTTTTAAAAATTGATCTAGGCGGCTAGTGCCTTGATTAATGATTGCACCATATTCTTCTGGATTGTGCAGACTACGATGCAAACTATAATCTGTAGCCTGTATTTTCTTGATACTGAAATACAATATCTTGTGGAACCGAGCATAGTTGAGCCGTCGTAATCCTTGTTTGAATAGAGCCAATATAAGATAAGAAGCAATATGGCTTAAATTTATGGTGACTGCCCCATACATCGAGTGCATATAATCATCACGAACTTTATTACTCTTTGCCTTCATTCCAAGCGAGTGAAGTTTGCCACCCAAATGTCCTTTATCCGGCTCAAGTTTAAATAATTCAGATAGTGAATCGAACTGGTGCACCACGTTGGGTAGCATCATTTTTTCCCACCAGCGCCAATAATCACCCGCTACAATCGGTTTTGCAAAGTGGATATCCATATCAGTGTCTTTAAACAATAAATTCCCCTCGATGATTAGTTCTTCAGCAAAGCGTTTATTGATGCCCTTGTTGAATAGCTTAACAGCCTGATGCAAAATGTTATCGCTGACACGAATCGGGTAAAAGGTAATATTACTAGGCACAATAACCGTTGGTTTAAGCGCTTTTACCATCAGTTCCTCGCTAGAGTTGAATTCGAGTTGCTCAGCCCAACGGTCCACCTGCTGGAAATTACCCTTCGTAAAGTCATGTAAAAGTGCGGCTTTAAAAGCATCTAGTGTCATTGCTATAACAGCTGCACCCCGATGATGTTTACGTCGACTGTTTGCAGTTCGTGAAAAAACATTGTATTGACCCTGCTGATCGATTACTTGTTTATCCTTCACCATGCCGCCTTCCGGGAATATGATGAGCTTCCTGCCATGCAATATTTCTTTGGCTAGAAAGGGAAATAGGTTGGGAAGGTCGTTTGGTACAACACCGATAGAGTAAAGAAACTGACTAAACCGATCATCACTATCGAAAAATTCGGCTGAGGCGACCGATCGACAATAGGCACCAGTTGCCTCGTGGAGAAGATACTGTGGAATAAAAGTCTCAAACCGAGCGAAATGATTAAACAGAAAAATATCACCTGTCTTAGATGCTCTCTTAGCGTCTTCTACTTCGTCATGTAACTTTATATTGAGCTTCAATAGTTTCCTTGAGGTTCTAAAGGCCCGTACACATAAATCGTAGGTCGATACATTAATGTTGAGGTCGGGATGTTTGTCTTCCATGATTGTGTTCTGACTTTGGTATTGAATTAAAATCTGATTATAGCGCTGTCTATTAAAATCAGCTTGTAAAAGTGAAAACTTCAACTACTTTTATAGGGTGAATGGCTCTAGTGAATTTGAGAGAGTTTCAGATTTTCAATTAACAGCCGATTATTTTTTTATATAGAAAGGTTACCTTAATTCCATGAAGCAATTTTTTAATATTTTATTATTTCTAGCTATTGCGGTCATTGGTCAGAATGCTCTAGCAAATGATAACCATAATGATATTCGGATTGTCATTGACGTCTCTGGCAGCATGAAGAAAACAGACCCACTTAATCTTCGAATTCCTGCAATGAAAATGCTAAATGGTTTGATACCCGATGGTTCTTACGCAGGCGTCTGGAATTTTGGGCGTTCTGTCAATATGACCGTGAAGTGGGGGAAGGTAGATCAGGCTTGGCGTCAGCTAGCTGATATAGGTGCCGCTAAAATACATTCTAATGGGCTGTATACCAATATAGAAAGCGCCCTGGCAAGAGCTACCCTTGGTTGGGAAAAAGCGGATGCCAAAGTCAACCGCAGTATCATTTTACTCACTGATGGGCAGGTCGACATTTCTAAAGATGTCGAGAAGAACAAGGCCTCGCGAAATATTATTTTATCAAACAGTATTCAAGCATTGAAAAAGTCTGGCGCTACAGTCCATGCCATTGCGCTATCGAAAGACTCTGATGAAACGCTACTTAAGCAACTGGCACTTGAGACAGATGGATCTTTTGAAACTGCCGAGTCAGCACAGGAATTACAAAAAATATTCCTCAAGTTATTTGAGCGGGCGACTGATCCCGATACGATTGAGTTTGAAGGCGATAAGTTTACGATTGATAAAAG
>JBLHWR010000067.1:0-10888 GCA_047629275.1 Gammaproteobacteria bacterium | reverse complement strand
AGGCATTGCAGTCCAATGTCAACCCTTCGCCTATGCCGGTGGCATCTCAGTCGGAGCAAGACCAATACGCACAGTTATTGCTGCAAGATAAAAGTCTTTTTCTGGTTATCTGGCTATTCTTTTTGGCAGGTTTAGCGCTAACTTTTACACCCTGTGTGTTTCCGATGATTCCTATTTTATCGAGCATAATTGCTGGTCAAGGTGACAAGGTCAGTACCCGCAGCGCCTTTACGTTATCACTGATTTATGTTCTCTCTATGGCAGTTACCTATGCTTTTATTGGCGCCATTGTTGGCTATTACGGTGCTGAATACAATATCCAAATTTGGTTTCAGGACCCTATTATCCTTAGTATCTTTGCTGCCATATTTGTACTGCTGGCACTATCCATGTTTGGCTTTTACGACCTTCAAATGCCCAGTGCAATTCAGAACCGCCTCACTTCGTTCAGTCGTAATCAATCGGGCGGTTCATTCGTCAGTGTTGGGTTGATGGGCTTTTTCTCAGCTATTATTGTTGGCCCCTGTATTACCGCACCGCTGGTCGGTGCATTATTATTTATATCCCAAACACAGGATTGGCAGTTGGGCGGACTTGCTCTGTTTGCATTAGGTATTGGTATGGGTACCCCTTTGTTGTTGATTGGCACATCAGCGGGTAAGTTCTTGCCTCGTGTCGGTAGTTGGATGGATACTGTCAAATCAGTGTTTGGTGTTGTGATGCTGGCCATGGCGATTTGGTTACTCGAGAGAATCCTGCCTACTTCAGCCACTATGGCGCTCATTGCCATGCTGACCATCACCTCTGCTATCTATATGGGCGCGCTGGAAAAGCTACCGCAGTCAACCAGCGGCTGGCGCAAATTATGTAAAGCCCTTGGGATTATTCTACTGCTTTACGGTGCAGCTCATCTAATCGGTGCGGTGTCTGGTAGCAAAGACTTGGTACAACCGTTAAAGGGCATTGCCAGCGGCATGATATCAGGTGAATTATCAAACCAAACCAATGACAGTCAAGTGGGGCATATCAATTTTAAACTCATTAAGGGTTCTGAAGGCTTAAAAAATGCCTTAAGAGAATCTGTAGCTGAAAACAAAACGACCATGCTCGACTTTTATGCTGACTGGTGTGTCTCTTGCAAAGTAATGGAGAGGGATGTCTTTACAGACCCCGATGTTTTGGCGTCATTGGATCGAGTGATTACACTTCAAGCGGATGTAACGGCCAACGATTCGATTGACTCGGCCCTTATGAATTCACTCGGCATCTATGGTCCACCAGCCATACTGTTTTTTGACCATAATGGTCTTGAAATAAGAAACCGCCGAGTCGTAGGTGAAATGTCAGGTGAAGACTTTGCCGCTCATGTCGAGTCAACTTTTGATTAATAAAATCTCTTCACAACTAAACTCCCAATATTACATGAATATTATAAATGAATAAGAATACAGTGATTCTCTTTGTGGTCAGCCTTGCGTCTCTATTAGCCGGTGTTAGTTTGTTTAACTTATACTCAGACCCGCAAATTGCAGTTAACGAACCACAATCAATGTCTGAAAATAAACCCGCTAAAGTGTCACTTACTGCGATCCCATTAACTGATTTAGATGGCAATCAAAAACTCCTCGGAAACTGGCAGCAACCTGTTTTAGTTGTCAACTTCTGGGCACCCTGGTGCGCGCCCTGCCGTGAGGAAATTCCAGCATTGATTGCTTTTCAGAATGAATTTGAGGGCCAAGTTCAAGTGATTGGTCTAGCGCTTGATAGCGAAGAGAATGTTCGTAGCTTTGAATTGGAATATGGCATGAACTACCCCTCTTTCTTGGCAGGTAACAAAATACCGATGTATAACGCAGCCTTCACTAACAAAAGTGGCAGTTTGCCATTTACTGTCATTATAAATCAGAAAAGAGAAATCCATTACTCGCACACTGGCAAAATAACTTTAGATCAGTTACGGGGAGAACTAATATCATTATTAAAAACAGACAATTGAATCAGGTCACTGAAATAAACTCAGCTAACCCGAACATTGTCGACAACTTCGCTAAATAGGTAAATAACACACTATAACTGGACTCTATATACCGCCTATGTGAAAATCTCTCCATCTTAACAAACACAAACGTTTCGACGTATATAAACCTATAAGATGTTAAAAATATTGGTCATACATGGCCCAAATCTAAATATGCTTGGAACCCGAGAACCTGAAACTTATGGTTCCGACACCCTTAACAGTATTAACCAGACATTGGCAACGATAGCCGAAAAAAACGATGTCCAGTTAGAGTCATTTCAATCTAACGTAGAAGGTGAAATTGTCAGTTGCATTCAACAGGCAGTCACCAATCAATTTGAATTTATCATCATTAACCCTGCCGCTTACACGCACACTAGTATTGCTATTCGAGATGCTTTCTTAGCGACTCGCATTCCATTCATTGAAACACACCTATCTAATGTTCATGCCCGTGAAGAATTTAGAGCTCACTCTTATCTGTCTGATATTGCGCTTGGTGTGATTTGTGGGTTCGGTAAAAATAGTTATGTATTAGCATTAGAAGCGGCAATCATTCATTGCGGTCCGTCTAATATCCAAATAAATCAATAAGATAGATCAATAAAAGAAAATAATTAGGAAAACCAATAATGGATATTCGTAAAGTTAAAAAATTAATCGAACTGCTTGAAGAATCTGGAATTGCAGAACTCGAAATAAAAGAAGGTGAAGAATCAGTGCGCATTAGCCGCTACTCTGCTGCCGCGCCCATAATGCAGGCGGCCGCAGCAGCACCCGTCGCAGCGGTGGCACCAGCTGTATTGGCTGCAGCCCCAGCAGATATGAGTGGACAACAGATCAAGTCGCCAATGGTGGGTACTTTTTATTCATCTGCATCACCGACTTCTGGCCCCTTTGTGAAGGAAGGTCAAAAAGTTAAAGTGGGAGATACTCTTTGTATTATCGAAGCAATGAAAATGATGAACCAAATTGAAGCTGATAAGGCAGGTACTATTCGTTCAATTGTGGTTGAAAACGGCAGCCCCATTGAGTTTGATCAAGTTCTGTTCATCATCGAGTAACAGTTAACATGCTAGAAAAAATCGTCATTGCCAATCGAGGTGAAATTGCACTTCGAATTCTACGCGCCTGCCGGGAAATGGGTATTAAGACAGTTGCTGTCCATTCCACTGCTGATCGCGACCTCAAACATGTTCGGCTTGCCGATGAGTCGGTTTGCATCGGCCCGCCGTCATCCCTACAAAGTTACCTTAATATTCCTGCTATAATCTGTGCCGCCGAGTTAACCAACGCATCTGCAATTCATCCTGGTTATGGCTTTTTGTCAGAAAACGCCGAGTTTGCAGAACAGGTTGAGTCAAGTGGGTTCAAATTTATTGGTCCCAGCTCAGCATCAATTCGTGTTATGGGTGATAAGGTTGCTGCAATTAAAGCAATGAAGGCAGCCGGTGTTCCCACTGTCCCAGGTTCAGATGGACCACTCACTGAAGATACCGTGGTGAGTCTCGCGCATGGCCGTCGGATTGGTTATCCAGTTATAATTAAGGCTGCTGGCGGTGGTGGTGGTCGAGGCATGCGCGTTGTGCATGAAGAAGAAAATCTCCTCAGCTCGATTCAATTAACCAAGTCAGAGGCTGGCGCCGCATTTAATAACGACGTCGTTTACATGGAAAAGTTCTTAGGCTCTCCAAGACATGTTGAAATTCAAGTCATGGCAGATTCCCACGGCAATGCGATTCATCTGGGTGAGCGTGATTGTTCAATGCAACGTAAACACCAAAAAGTAGTGGAAGAAGCACCCGCACCTGGCATCACACCAGAACAACGTAAAAGAATTGGTGAGCGCTGTGCTAAAGCTTGTGTCCAGATGGGCTATGAAGGCGCTGGTACTTTCGAGTTTCTATATGAGAATGACGAATTTTATTTTATTGAGATGAATACCCGTGTGCAGGTTGAGCATTGCGTGACTGAAATGATTACGGGTGTTGACATTATCAAGGAACAGATTCTGGTCGCCTCAGGTAATCCATTGCGTTACACCCAGGACGACATTCAAATTAAAGGGCATGCGATCGAATGTCGAATCAATGCTGAAGACTCCAAAACATTTATGCCTTCACCTGGTAAGATTACCTTATACCATGCTCCTGGTGGTGCTGGCGTCCGCATGGATTCGCATATTTATAATGGGTACACCGTACCGCCCTATTACGATTCAATGATTGGCAAGCTTATTACTTGGGGCAATACGCGTGAATCGGCCATTGCTCGCATGAATGGGGCGCTTTCAGAAATTGTAATCGAAGGGATCAAGACCAACATTGATCTGCAAAAAGACATTTTGAACGATGAAAACTTTGGCGTAGGTGGTACCAACATTCATTATCTCGAAAAGAAATTAGGTTTAAATTAAGTAGGACTTTCGACATGGCTTGGTGGCAACTCAGTGTTCAATCTAGCGCAGCCGAGCTTGAGCAGACAGAAGATAGTTTGCTCGAGCTCGGTGCTGTTGCAATTACCCTCAGTGATGCAAAAGACGAGCCGCTATACGAGCCACTACCCGGTGACACTCCCATTTGGCAGCATTCAATAGTTACCGGATTATTTACCCAAGAGCGGTCACTCGAAGCGCTTTATGACGGATTAATTCAACGCTTGCCAGAACATCAAATTCATACCGTTAAAAAGACCGTCGTCGATGACCAGGATTGGAGCCGAGTCCATTTAAAGTATTTCAAACCCATTCAGTGTGCCGAAAAACTTTGGGTAGTACCCAGTTGGCATGAAGCACCTGATCCTTCAGCTGTTAATATTCAATTAGATCCGGGCCTAGCTTTTGGTACGGGTGGGCATGCAACCACAGCACTTTGCTTAAGCTGGCTGGGTGAACATGACATTCAAAATCAATCAGTTATTGATTATGGATGCGGTTCTGGAATACTGGCTATTGCGGCCTTCAAATTAGGTGCTAGTGAATTAAAGTCGGTCGATATCGATCCACAGGCACTTGTTGCAAGCAAGGAAAATGCAAGACGTAATAATATTGACCCTGCCCTACTGAATATTACTTTACCAGAAGACTTTAAATCAGAGCCTGTTGACTTATTAATTGCTAATATTTTGTCTGGCCCTCTGGTTAGATTTGCACCTAAGTTCTCTGGACTAGTTAAGCCGGGTGGTCAAATTCTCTTGTCCGGTATTTTGCAAACGCAGACCAATGATATAGAAAAGGCCTATCTACCCTATTTTGATCTCGATCCAATCTGTATAAAAGAAGATTGGATTAGAGTATCTGGTACTAGGAGATCGACCACAGAGAATAATGTTTAAGCGCTCTCAGCTTGGCGACATTATGGAAACCAGTTGCCAAAATTGCAATGCGCGCTATCACATCACTGATGAACAACTTAAGATTGCTGTTGGTAAAGTCAGATGCAGCGAATGTGGTGAAGTATTTAATGCACTTTCGTCCTTGAAAACCTATGCTGAGAATATTGCTGAAAACATTCAAGATCAGTCGATATCGCCTGAGGTAGATCATTCATCTGCCAGTGAACTGAGCCTTCATGAAGCGATGTATGGTGAAGCACAGAGTTCTTTTACGCCTTTTTACCCACTGTTTTGGTTAATTGGAATCTTGTTATTGCTAGTGCTTACAACTACTCAAGCTTTTTACTATCAACGTTATGAGCTTATTAGTAACCCTCGATATCAGCAGCAAATCTTACACCTGTGCGAACTTGTGCCTTGCGCCAATTCACAGTTTTCTAGCAGCCATCAAATTAAATTACTCGAACGTAATGTATTCACCCATCCTGTCAAGCCTAATGCGCTGATGGTAATAGGCTCTTTTGTAAACGAAGCGTCATTTCCCCAGAAACTACCCAAGCTGCTGGTTAGCCTTTTTGACATTCAGGGCAATTTAATAGCCAACCGACAGTTCGTATCAGACGAATACCTTCAATCTAACAGTCAGATATCTGCACTGCAAAGCAACAAACCAATTCAGTTTCGACTTGAGATCCTCGATCCAGGCACAGAAGCACTGACCTATGAATTTGAGTTCATATAATCTGTAACCCCCTTAGGGCATAAGTTGTATTAATGCCTGTATCGAAATTAAGTGGTACATAGCAGTCTAACAACCGTTATATTAGTCAGTGTCCAGATCAGCTAATTTATCTGTTCCAAAAGTCAGCATTATTATCAGCCGCGGTGGATGGACATTAGGCGCTCGACCAACAAGTTTCGAGCAGAAATCTTTTTTTTGGTGATAACAAGGCATGACATTCCAGAGGCGATTACATCGTATTTTTCCATTTTTGCGTTGGGGCAGAAACCTTACCAAGGATACCGTAAAGTCTGATCTAGTTGCTGGATTAACGGGTGCAGCTATTGTTTTACCTCAGGGTGTGGCTTTTGCAGCTATTGCCGGCATGCCACCAGAATATGGTCTCTATACAAGCATGGTTCCCGCTATAATAGCGGCGCTTTTTGGTTCCTCTTGGCACTTAGTATCAGGCCCTACCACTGCGGCCTCTATTGTAATGTTTTCGTCATTGAGCACGATAGCATTACCCGGCAGTGCCGAATATATTTCTCTCGCTATCACTCTGGCTTTCATGGTCGGTATAATTCAGCTCGCAATGGGCTTTGTCCGCCTTGGTGCTCTGGTTAACTTTATTTCACACTCGGTCATCGTTGGTTTCACAGCCGGTGCAGCCTGTTTAATTGCAGCTAAACAGGCAAAAACATTCCTCGGCATAGAAATTCCAGAAAGTGATCATTTTTACCAAACTGTTAATTACCTTTGGGATAATTGGACATCATTTCATCCACTCGTCATTTTTATCGCTCTAACTACATTGGTTGTTGGCATGATTGCCCACAAAATTAGCCCTAGGTTTCCCGGTATGATTTTGGCATTGCTAGTTGGCAGTGTTACGGCAGTATTGTTAAACACGTTTTTAAAAGCTGAAACAACTGGCATTCAAATGGTAGGCGCTTTACCTCAGCAACTCCCACCACTTTCAAGCCCTCAATTGTCACTCGATGTGTTGAGGGATCTAGCTCCCCTTGCGATAGCTATGACTCTGTTTGCCTTAACCGAAGCTGTTTCAATCGCACGGTCTATATCGATCAAATCAGGGCAACCCATTGAAGGAAATCAAGAGTTTATTGGGCAAGGTTTATCTAATATCTTTGGTAGTTTTTTTTCAGCTTATGTTGCAACCGGTTCGTTTAATCGGAGTGGCGCTAATTACGATGCTGGCGCACGTTCACCACTTGCTGCGGCTTCGGCAGGCGTTCTGTTAATTGGCCTTGTCCTTGTGGTTGCACCACTCACTTCTTATTTGCCAAAAGCCGCTGTTGCCGGATTACTGTTCCTTGTAGCTTGGCGTTTAATCAACTTTTCGCAGATTGGAAAAATATTACGCGCTGATAAAAATGAGGCACTTGTATTGTGCGTCACTTTCTTCAGCACATTGTTCCTTGAATTAGAATTTGCCATTTTATTGGGTGTTGTCTTGTCACTAATGTTTTTCTTGCGCAAAACATCAAAACCAAAATTAGAACCACGGGCACCTGATCCAGAAAATTTTAAACGTAAATTCAAGGCAGGCAACAGCTTTCTTGAATGCCCTCAAATGAAAATACTACAACTGGATGATTCTCTTTATTTTGGATCAGTGTCCCATGTTGGCGAATTGTTCCGACGCTATCGCGAACATTATCCTGAACAAAAGCACCTGTTTCTTTTGACACAAGGTGTTAATCAAGTGGATGTCGCTGGTGCAGAACTACTTGTTCATGAAGCCAATGCTAGGAAAGCTATTGGTGGAGATATGTATATTTATCAACTAAAAGACAGTGCGAAGAAAGTAATTAATCGTGGCGGTTATATCAATGAGCTCAATCCCGCCAATATTTTTGACTCTAAGGATGAGGCCATCACTTCAATATTTTCTCGATTAGACAAGAGTATTTGTGATACTTGTGAAAATCGTATTTTTCTCGAATGCGGCTCCTCATTGCCAAAAGTTTAAAAAAATATCCTAGCAACTTTATTGATCTAATCAAACTTTCTGAAGCTAAATAAGCATGGCTCAGCCCTAGTTTATTTCGGGGTTAAGTCATATCAACAGTCCTTTAAATCAGCAGGATCACTAGAGTACTAAAAAACTTTTTATATTAAGAGTAAAAGAGCCTTATACACAGTACTGTTTTTCCATTGGTATTATCATCGTGGCTCGGAAACCTAATGATCCGTATCAATATAATCTCTGCGTTGCTGGTTGAAGTAACAATTGTTAGCTATAGTCCGCTTATTAATAAAGTTAGCCTTATCTTTTATGCCATTTAGTATCGGTCCCTATCAATTTGCCAACCCATTAGTACTTGCCCCCATGGCAGGCGTGACTGACCGACCATTTCGGCAGCTTTGTCGATCACTGGGTGCAGGCATGACCGTATCCGAAATGATAACAAGTAGGCCCGATTTAAGAGACAGCCGTAAAACTCAATTACGAATGGATCACCAAGGGGAACCGGGACCCATTATCGTTCAAATTGCAGGGGGCATTCCTCAAATGATGGCAGATGCAGCTCAATACAATGTCGATCATGGCGCCCAAATTATCGATATCAATATGGGCTGCCCCGCTAAGAAAGTTTGCAAGGTCGATGCTGGTTCAGCTCTGCTTAAAGACACAAAACTAGTCCGTTCGATTCTTTCCGCAGTGGTTAACTCCGTATCGATTCCAGTTACTTTAAAAATGCGCACTGGATGGTCACGCGAAAACAAAAACGCACTTGAAATAGCCAAAATTGCAGAAGACTGTGGCATTCAGGCTCTGACAATACATGGAAGAACCAGAGAAGATAAGTATTTAGGAGAGGCGGAATATGACACTATTCGTGCGGTAAAACAAAGCATCGGTATTCCAGTCATTGCGAATGGCGATATAGATAGCGCACAAAAAGCAAAGAAGGTCATGGACTTCACTGGTGCTGATGCTATTATGATAGGACGTATTGCGCAGCGGCGTCCTTGGATTTTTCAGCATATTGAACATTTTTTAGTGGCTGGAGAATTGCATAAGGAACCTGATGAAAAGCAAAAGCAACGGTGGCTAAGGGATCACTTAAATAATTTATATGCGTTTTACGGCGAATATCTTGGGGTTCAGATTGCTCGCAAGCACATTAATTGGCAACTTAGTCAAAACTGTCACTATTGTGCAAATGTTAAAGCTGATTTAATGCAGACAACGACTGCAGAAACCCAACTATCATTGATTGATAATTATTTTGAGCATTGGAACGAAATAGAACTTGCCAGAATAAATTAATTAAAACTATAAGAGAGCCAGGGTAAGTCGTTTAATTCGTGAAAAATAAAAGTCAAACAAGTGCACTACAACTCTCTGTTGAACAGGCAATACGTCGGTATTTAGCCGACCTTGATGGAGAAACTCCCTGTAATTTTTTCGATACGGTCATCGCTGAAATCGAATATCCTTTGATACAAACCGTGCTCAGTCATTGCAACAATAATCTATCGAAAACAGCTGCCTGCCTTGGCATCAATCGGGGTACATTGCGTAAAAAGTTAAAGCAATATGAGATCGAGCGTTAGTTTTTCTTTTGGTGAGTAGTTTTTCATCATAAAAATAGAACATGAATAAATAGATTGATCGCCTGATTAAACTCGCAAGGCCAATATCTCTCGCATAGCCATTCAGCTATAATGCCTTTTTTTGACTCAGGCTCATTAGAATTATGTTGTCATCCGCACAGCCCGTCCGCCGCGCATTAATTAGTGTCTCAGATAAAACAGGTATCGTTGAACTCGCCAGCCGTTTACACGCTATAGGTGTTGACTTACTGTCAACTGGTGGCACCGCAAAATTAATAGCTGAAAACAACATCCCCGTCACCGAAATTGCTGACTACACTGGTTTTCCTGAAATGATGGCGGGACGAGTTAAAACACTGCACCCTAAAGTTCATGGTGGTATTTTAGCTCGACGTGGCATTGACGAAGATGTTATGAAAGCCAATGAGATCCCACCCATCGACCTAGTGATTGTCAACCTTTATCCATTTCAGGCAACCGTGGCAAATCCAGACTGTTCACTCGAAGACGCAATAGAGAATATTGACATTGGCGGCCCAACAATGGTCAGGGCTGCAGCAAAGAATCATGCTAGCGTTTGTATTGTTGTTGATCCTAACGACTACCAAACCATTTTGTCAGAAATGGATGCAGATGACGGTAAGGTCAGCGACGCCAGCCGATTTTCACTTGCCATCAAAGCATTTGAGCATACTGCCAGTTACGACGGAGCGATTTCTAATTACTTTGGTCGTATGGTACAAAAAGAAGGGGACAAAAAGTTCCCTCGAACTATTAACTTACAGTTTAAACATGCTCAAGGGATGCGTTATGGCGAAAATCCACATCAGAATGCGGCGTTTTATATTGAGGCGGGTTTAACTGAGTCAAGCGTTTCAAACGCCGTACAGTTGCAAGGGAAGGCACTTTCGTTTAATAACATTGGTGACACTGACGCAGCCTTAGAATGCGTCAAGCAATTTGACCAGCCCGCTTGCGTAATTGTCAAACATGCCAACCCTTGTGGTGTTGCCATCGATAGCGATGCTCTGAATGGCAACATTCACGATGCTTACCAGCATGCGTATCAGACTGACCCCGAATCTGCTTTTGGTGGCATTATTGCTTTTAATCGCACGCTTGATGCAAAAACGGCTAAGGCAATTATTAACCAACAATTTGTAGAAGTCATTATTGCACCTGGCGTTGACGACGAGGCAAACGCAATTATAGCCACTAAACAAAAC
>JBLHWR010000066.1:0-10915 GCA_047629275.1 Gammaproteobacteria bacterium | reverse complement strand
TAGTCATGTCGACACCCGTTTGTTTTTTCCAGGTTTTCCCTTGCCTTGGATCTGGTGACTTCTGTCTCGTGCTTTATTTGATTTAGGGCTTCCCGCTTGTTTAAATTCTTTATAAACACGCAATACCAAACCCACCGCAAATGACATGGTTAAAATACTATTACCGCCATAACTGATAAAAGGTAGGGTTAACCCTTTAGTTGGTAATGCACCCATATTGACACCAATATTAATAATTGCTTGCAATGTAATCAATAATCCGACCCCATAAGCAAGATAAGCACCAAAAGGCTGCTGACCGAGCAATGCCATTTTCCCAATCGAAAAACAACGTAGTGCAAACACGGCATAAAGTGAAATCAAGATAACGGTTCCAACTAAGCCAAACTCTTCAGCGTATATAGCAAACAGAAAGTCCGTATGCGCTTCTGGTAAGTAAAAAAGTTTCTGAATGCTGCCACCCAGACCACTTCCAAACCACCCACCACTTCCAATCGCTATGAGTGACTGAGTTAATTGGAATCCACTGTTAAAAGGATCTGCCCATGGGTCAAGAAATGATGTAATACGGGCCATTCTATAAGGTGAAGAAACCGCCAATATAACCATAATAATTAACGCACCTGCGATAAAGGTAATGAACTGTCCGAACCGAACACCACCCAGAAACATCATTCCAAAGCCTGTTAATAGCAATACGGTGGCTGCTCCAAAGTCAGGTTCAAGAATTAATAGACCACTGGCAAATGCCATAATGAACATTGGTTTTAAAAAGCCCATGGTGTTGGTTTGTACTTCAACTGCTCGCCTAGTCAAATAACCACTGAGGTAAATGATCAGGAAAAGTTTTGAGGTTTCTGAAACCTGAAAGGTAAACAATCCAAAGTTCAACCAACGTGTACTTCCATTAACAGTGTGGCCGACTCCAGGGATTAAAATCACACCAAGCAATACGATCGAACCAAGCATTAGAGCCATGCCATTTTTGTTCCAAAATTCTAGTGGGATTCTCCATGCAATCCAAATTAAAACTAAACTCATTAATATCCGGATGGACTGCCTTTTTGCGTAATAAAAGGGGTCATGAATTTGTTGATCAGCAATTCCAATAGAAGCTGAAGCTACCATTACCAAACCTAACAATACCAGTGTGAAGTATAGGAAAAGAATGACGCGATCAAGGTCTAACCCAAAGTCAAAACTTGGCTTATCCATCAACGACATTTTTCTGGTTGCTTGGCTAGACATTCTGTAACTGCCTGACCTGATTTGCAAAATCATCACCACGTGCTTCAAATTTTGAATACATATCAAAACTGGCACAGGCGGGCGCTAATAAGACACAATCACCACTAACTGCTTGTTGATTTGCTCGGACAACTGCATTGGCCATATTGTCCACACGTTCAATAGGTGCAGCGCCTAGCCAAGCCTGTTCGATTCGGTCTGCGTCAACACCCATTAGCAACACCAGTTTTACCTGCTTCTTGATAGACTCATAAAGAACACTCATGTCTGCATTTTTTGATTGTCCACCGGCAATTAAAATAATGGGGCGATCTCGCCCTTCTATCGATGCCAATGCCGAACCTACATTAGTTGCCTTAGAATCATTTATCCATTCAACACCTTCAATTTCAGCAATCCATTCACTCCGATGCCGAATACCTTTGAACTTAATCATCGCATCGATGATGGCCTGACGTGAAATATCAATCGTACGAGCCAATGCCATAGCGGCTAAACAATTAGCCCAGTTATGACGGCCAGTAACTTTCAACTGTCTGACATTGACCCAACGTTCACCTTTGTGGGCTAACCAAATGCCAGAGTCGTTTTCGACTAACCCAAATTCAGCCACTCCGTTTACCGTTAGGCCAAACAGAATGTCATTTGAATCATAACGCGTGATTTCATCATCCTCATTACTCACGCAGATTTTGGCTTTTTCGTAAATATGTAACTTAGCTTGAATATAATCGGCATAGCTATTGTAGCGATCGAGATGGTCTTCTGAAAAATTCAATACTGTTGCTGACAAAGGTTGTAGTGATTTTGTTGTTTCTAGTTGATAGCTAGAGAGTTCAAGCACAAAGTAATCAACCGTTTTTTGTAATAAATCGAGCGCTGGAATACCGAGGTTGCCACCAATTGCGACTGACTTATTATCGGCAGCAATCATTTCACCTAACAGTGTTGTTACCGTACTCTTTCCATTTGAGCCAGTAATCGCAACCACCGGCTTATCAACAACCTGTGCAAATAGTTCAATATCACCGATAACTGATTTCCCTAAATCAATCGCTTGTACAATTTCAGTTTGTGCAATTGATAACCCAGGACTGACCACAAGTACATCAGCCCAATCAATCAGCTCAGAGTCCAGCGGTTTAATAACAATATCGGCTAGTGGGAACTCAGTCCGCAGTGCTTCAAAATAAGGCGGTATGTCTCGCGTATCTTGAATGCGGCAAGAATAGCCTTTCGACATTAAATAACGCGCCGTAGAGAAACCCGTTAAGCCTAACCCTACGACTAGATAATTAACGTCCGCGTGTTGCTTTGATTGTGTATTCATATTTTGCATTAGCGAACCTTCAGACTCGCTAACCCAATCAGCACGAGGACAACCGTGATAATCCAGAAGCGGACAATGATTCGAGGTTCCGGCCAACCCTTTAATTCAAAATGATGATGCAATGGCGCCATTCGAAAAATACGTCGCCCAGTCAGTTTGAATGAAGCAACTTGCAACACGACCGACATTGTCTCAACTACAAAAATGCCACCCATTATAAATAGCACCAGCTCCTGACGTACAATAACCGCTACAACACCTAATGCAGCACCCAATGCCAGTGCTCCAACATCGCCCATGAATACTTGTGCTGGGTAAGTGTTGAACCATAAGAAACCAAAACCAGCACCCACTATCGCACCACAGAATACAACCATTTCTCCCACACCTGGTACATAAGGAATGCCCAAATAAGTTGAAAAGTTATAGTTACCCGTAAGATAGGCAAACATACCCAAAGCGCCACCCACTAAAACCGTAGGCAAAATAGCTAGGCCGTCAAGCCCATCAGTTAAGTTCACTGCATTACTGCATCCGACGATAACAAAATAAGTTAAAACGACATACATCCAGCCAAGATCAATCAAAATATCTTTAACAAAAGGCACGATAAGTTGAGTCTCAATCGGGAATTGAGCTGTATTAAATAAAATTAATGCCGCACCTAGGCCAATCACTGATTGCCAAAAATATTTCCACCGACCAACTAAGCCCTTTGAATTACGATAGACAACTTTCTTGTAATCATCAATCCAGCCGATCGCCCCAAATCCTATAATGACAAATAAAACAATCCACACGAATCGTGATGACAAGTCACTCCACAACAATGTGCTGACAACAATTGCAACCACAATCAATGCGCCACCCATGGTTGGTGTACCTGCCTTTGAAAAATGACTTTTTGGGCCATCGTCACGCACGCTTTGTCCAATATTGTAGCTACTCAAATATCGGATCATCGAAGGCCCGATGACGAGCGAGATAATTAACGCGGTTAACACTCCAAGAATGCTACGAATGGTTAGATAGCCAAACAAGTTAAATCCACTATGAAATTGAGATAAATATTCAGCTAGGCTATAGAGCATTTTATGCTCCTCGTTTGTTTTGATTGGCTTTATATTTATCAGGATCAATTTTAATGGAATTATTATCTTCAGCTTTTCTATCACCAGCAGCCAAAGCTTTAACTAACTGATCCATACCAGCACTTCGCGAGCCTTTAATCAGTAAATTGACTTCCTGATGTAATAACGTTTGAATGACTCTGGCACTATCTTCAACCGTATCAAAACAATAACCATAATCGTCAAAAATATCACTAGCAGAACAACTCATCGGGCCTATGCCAAATAGCTTTTTAACACCCAACTTTTTTGCAACCTCGGCCACTTCTTTGTGAAGCAACTCAGCGTCACTTCCCAATTCATTCATATCACCTAGTGCCAACCACGGTTCTCCTTTTAATGAACAGAGCACTTTAATGCCCGCCTCTAAAGAGCCTGGGTTAGCGTTGTAGCTATCATCGATCAAGCGACTATTATTGAGACCTTGAATCATTTGCAACCGACCCTTTACTGGTTCAAAACCGGCTAAACTTAATACGGCTATTTTAAATTCGATTCCAGCCATTACAGCCATAGATATCGCTGCTAGTGCATTATGAGCATTGTGTTCACCAAATACAGGAATTTCGACCTGATTAGTCTGCTCTTTATATTTAACACTGAGCGATATACCCGCGTCAGTTGGCTTCCATTGTGCTTGCACATTTGCGGTCGTATTTAGTCCGCAGCTCATCGTATTTTTAGCCATACAAGCTGCCTGCCATTGCTGACTTGCTGCCTCGTCTATATTAAAAAGAGCTTGGTGTCTTGGTTGGCAATAATCATATATTTCACCCTTAGCATCTATGACCCCTTGAATGCTTCCAAATCCAGCTAAATGGGCTGCAGCCACATTGTTTACATAGACAATATCAGGCTCAGCTATGCGGGCTAGATTGGCTATTTCACCTGGATGATTAGCGCCCATTTCAACAATTACAAACCGATCTTTTTGTGATAGTTCGAATAGTGTCAACGGCACGCCAATATCATTATTAAAATTGCCTTTGGTCGCATGGGTAAGGGCTTGTTTTTGTAATATTTGATGTAACATTTCCTTAACGGTAGTCTTACCATTACTGCCCGTTAATGCGATGACAGTCGCATGACAGTTATGACGCCAGAAATTGGCTAAGGTTGCCATTGCTTGTTTGCTGTCAGGGACTATTATTTGAGGAATATCACAATCATGCCTTGTTTCGACTAATGCAGCCACGGCGCCATTTTTGAAAGCACTGGTTATAAAATTATGCCCATCGAAGCGCTCGCCTTTAATTGCAACAAATAACTGCCCACTACAATCGTTGCGGCTATCGATAGTCACCCCCTTAAATTTCAAGACAGGTGGTTCTTCTCCAGTTGCTAAAACCTCAATACTCAAGACAGAAGCTAACTGTTGTAAGTTAAGTGAAATCATTTCGTTATACCCAAAATTCGTTGTACAACTAGACGATCACTAAAAGACCGGCGTTCGACCCCGACTATTTGTTCTAATTCGTGTCCTTTTCCAGCAATCAAAACCAAATCATCCGCGCTGGCTTCAGACAGTGCAAATTCAATCGCAGCTAAACGATCGTGAATCACAGATACTTTTTCTGGGTTCGAAATACCTGATAAAATTTCGACAACTATTTGTTCAGGTGATTCAGTTCGAGGATTGTCGTCGGTAATGATCACCTTATCAGCCAGTTGCTCGGCGACCCGTCCCATGCCTTCACGCTTTCCCTTGTCACGATCACCACCACAGCCAAAAACACACCAGACTTTACCCGTTGTATATTCTCTAGAAGAATCTAAACATGCTCGCAATGCTTGTTCTGTATGTGCAAAATCAACGACTGCAGCCGTTTTATTTAAAACCCCTTTAAACCGTTCCATCCGACCCGGGATAGGTTTCAAGTCAGTAACTGCTAACTGAATTTGTTCACAATCAAACCCAAGTGCAATTAAAGTTGAAATACAGGCTAAAGTATTCTCGATATTAAAACGTCCCATCAATGCCGTATTAGCGATAATTTCACCTACGGAAGTGGCTACTTCAATGCGTAGTCCTCGATCAGTGACATCACTTTTAGTCAGTCGAACTTCGACATCAGTCGGCTGATTAAATTGAAGACCAGCTAGACTTTGAATTTGCGACTTTACAGAGAAGCGAATCAGCGCAGATGCATCCACTTGTTCACACAAACTACGACCTAGCTCGTCATCTACATTGACTACTGTTGCTGATAAATCAAAATCTTTAAACAAACGTGCTTTTGCTGCTGCATAAGCTTCTTGAGTACCGTGGTAGTCCAAGTGATCTCGACCTAAGTTGGTCAGTACAGCAATATCAAAGTGACAGCCATTCACTCGGTATTGATCGAGTGCATGGGACGACACTTCCATCACAACATATTCACATTGCTGCTCGCGAAATTCGTGCAGGTAAGATTGCAGTGCAATAACATCAGGAGTTGTATGGCTAGTGGCTTGGCGTTTATTACCAACACCGTATCCAATGGTTCCAATACTAGCAGTGGTCTTATTGAGTTTCATTAATGCTTGTGTCAGCAGATGAGTGACGCTGGTCTTACCATCAGTACCCGTAACACCAATAAGAGTCAGCGCCTTACTGGGTTCTCCAAAAAACCGACTAACAATTTCACCATTGATTCGATCAAGATTATCAACACCAATCCACTTTACTTTTATTGACTGACTTTTTATTTGTTTACTCAGTAAAGCAACTCGCTTTTGACTATATTGGTCTTGTGCATTGTACAACACAGCAACGGCACCAGCTTTGACAGCATCAATAGCAAACTCCATCCCATGCGTTGTAACTCCTTGCAGTGCAACGAACAGAGAACCAGGAACAACTGTTTGACTGCTGATCGAAATATTCAATATATTAATATTGGGGACGGACTGCTCTGTCTTAAATCCTAACAGTAAGTCCGTTAGTGTGACGCCAACCGATTTTGGATTTGTCGTCATCACGCACCTTTCTCCGTATCGGCTATCTGCGCTCGCAACGAAGGAATGTCGTCTGGTGTAACATTTAATATTCTTAATGCATTACTCATCACTTCCTGAAACACCGGCGCCGCTACATTGCCACCGTAGTAACCATTTTGAGTCGGCTCATCAACTATCACAGCCATGACTAACCGAGGATCACTAATTGGAGCTACACCAGCAAAAACAGAGAAGTAGTTATCTTCATCATAGCCGCCGACCGAGGCCTTTTTCGTCGTACCCGTTTTGCCACCGATTCGATAACCCGGTATAGCGGCTAATTGTGCGGTGCCTTTTGGACCAACAACCTCCTCCATCATTTCCAGTACCATATTAGCTGTTTTAGCAGTCATAACATGTCGTTCAACCTGATTTTTAACTTCTTCCTCTGGCTCTTTACGGATCAGGCTCACATCAACATGCTGCCCCTGATTGGCAATCATCGCGTAGGCACGTGCTAATTGCGTAATGGATACAGATACGCCGTAGCCATAACCCATGATGGCATGATCAAGCTTTTGCCAGTCGGAAAAGTGCCTGAAGTAACCTGAGGACTCTCCAGGAAAGATGACGCCCGGCGACTGACCAAAGCCATAGTCACTAAATGACTTCCAAAGCTCCTCATCTTTCATTGAAAGGGCAATACGTGATGCGCCCACATTACTCGATTTACGTAAAATACCGGCAAGATCCAGCGGACCATAATTTCTATGATCTTTAATCGTATGCCCACTTACAGTGAACCATCCAGGTGAGGTGTCGATAATACTTTTTTGGTCATATAGCCCCCGATCAATGGCCGCTGCAAATGTAAACGGTTTAATCGACGAGCCAGGTTCAAAAACATCGGTTAAAGCGCGATTTCGACGATTGCCTGACGTCTGCTGTTTACCCTGGTTTGGGTTATAAGAAGGCTGATTGACCATTGCCAGCACTTCACCTGTTCTGGCATCCAGCAACACCGCACTGCCTGACTTGGCAGCGTGATATTTAATCGCCCGAGCCAAACTACGATACGCGATATACTGCAAACGCATATCAATACTTGAATAGATGTCCTTGCCCGATTGAGCCGCCTTTACCTGATTAATCTCTTCTATTACCGCACCCTTTCGATTGCGAATAACTCGGCGAGCACCAGACTCGGCTTTCAACCAATTGTCATAAACTTTTTCAAGGCCTTCAATGCCATTGTCATCAATATCAGTAAATCCAACAATATGAGCAACCACCTCTCCCGCAGGGTAATAACGGTGATATTCACGCTGTATATAAACCCCATCGACATTATCTGACACCTGACTGGCAAGCTCGGGCTCAATTTGTCGCTTAAGGTAAACGAATTCTTTGTTGGCCTTACGCTTTAAAGTATCAACTGTCTCGCTATAGTTCATTGATAGTTGTTTCGTAACTTTTTTAAGCGCTGGCAAGTTTTGTAATATTTCAGTCGGATTGACCCAGACAGAATCAACCGGAGTGCTAATTGCTAATGGCGTACCATATCGGTCAAGAATCGCACCTCGATAAGCTGGGGTTTCGATAGTACGGATTTGACGCTGACCACCTTGACTGGCAAGAAACTCTTTTTCCACAATTTGCAAATAAAGCGCGCGACCAACCAGCCCAGTCATTAGGCATAACAAAACAAATAACACAAAGTAATGTCTACCACCAAAAAAAACAGACTGATTATTAGGCTCACTCATGGCAACCACACCAATTGGATGGTTTCGGGCAACTTCATCATTAATGTTTTGCGAGCATGTGATTCGACATTGCTATGAGCCGCAAGCGTACTGTTTTGTAACTGCAATCGGCCCCACTCAATGATTTCCCGATCTTGCTTTTTTTGAACATTCCTTAGTTCAGAAAACAAAACACGACTTTCATGCTTAACATAAATCACCGTCAGTGCACTGCCGATAACAAAAGCCAACAGCAGCACAACCCCGTATACCCGGCGCATTAGGCCGTTCTCTCAGCGACGCGTAAGACTGCGCTTCTTGATCTTGGATTATCCTTAAGCTCTCTAGCGCAAGCCTTAATTGCTTTGCCTATCAAAGAGAGTCGAATGTGCGATTCTATCTCACTGTCTCGAACCGGCAAACCTCGTGGTATCTGAGCTCTTGTACTGTGCTTTTTAAAAAACCTTTTAACGACTCTGTCTTCCAAGGAGTGGAAACTAATAACCTGCAACCGACCACCAATGGCCAAAACATCAAAAATCGATTCCAGTAAATTATGAATGTGCTCTAGCTCTTGATTGATGTGGATACGAATCGCTTGAAAACTTCGTGTCGCAGGGTGTTTATGGTTTTTCCCCTTAGGAATACAACCACTGATTAACGCCGCTAAAGTCGCCGTATCATCAACACAACCTTCTTCCCTTGCTTCAATAATGCGCTTCGCTATACGTCGAGACCCGCGCTCCTCTCCATACTCCCAAAGTACCCGAGCAATTTCTGCCTCTTCAGCCTGAGCCAACCAGTCACTTGCCGACTGACCTTGCTCTGGGTTCATACGCATATCGAGTGGGCCATTTCGCTGAAAGCTAAACCCACGCTCGGCATCATCAAGCTGTGGTGATGAAACACCCAAATCGAGCAGTACCCCATCGATCTGCTGCGCCATACCCAAGGCGGCAATATGATAACTTAGGTTCTCATAATCATCATGCAATATCGTCACTCGGCTATCTGCACCCAGCAAACTATTAGCCTGCTTGATTGCATCAGGGTCTTTATCCATGACAATAAGCCTGCCATTTTCGCCCAACTGAGCCAAAATAGAACTCGCATGCCCCCCTCTTCCATAAGTGCCATCAACGTAACAGCCATCTGGTTTGATATTCATATGCTGCAATACTTCAGCGTGAAGCACTGGTGCATGTTCGAATTGCGCCGTGTTCATAGGGTTAACTCGGCCAAGGCCGCTGGCAATTCACCATCAGTTTTATCATTCACCCATTCATCACGACATTTATTCCATATTGCTTCATCCCACAATTCAAATTTTTTGCTCTGTCCAATCAACACTACTTTTTTACTCAGTTGGGCATATTCACGAAGCGGTGTAGCGATCATCAATCGGCCATTCGCATCGACTTCTACATCGGTAGCGTGACCAATTAATAGCCGCTGAATACGACGAGTTGTAGGATTAAAACTAGGTAGGGCTTCGATCTTTTCTTCGATTAACTCCCACTCATTCAGCGGGTAAATCAATAAGCAGGGCTGCTCAGTGTCGATTGTAATAATGAGTTCACTTTGACAAATTTCAGACAACGGATCACGATAGCGCGCAGGCAATACTATTCTGCCTTTTGCATCTAGCGATAAATTGGATACCCCTCTGAATTTTCGCACGATTAGCCCAGTTGCGTGACACGATGTGACACAATTAACCACATCTAGACACAATATGGCTTATTCTAAGCTTAAGTCAAGTGAATTCAGGCCTGTTAACTAGGCTTTTTCCTAACAACGTCAATCACTTAGAAGAAATTCATCCACTGGAAAATGATATAAGTATATAAAACTAAAGGTTATTGAAACAACTTAATGTAAAACCTTAAGAAGGTTTTATTTCTGGGGTGTTTTTTTATTATACGAAGGAGGTTAAGGTTTTTTTTGCACACAAATAAACCAGAATTAGAGGAAAAGTAAGCGCCTATCCCTACTTGCCCCCCCATATTTAATAATACTGCTGGTTCCGTTATGCTGTGGTGCAATACAAACTAACACGGTTAGACGAGGCCTATCGCTGGTGATGCCAGCAGAGAGAAAATTAACTTTAGTCTAATGGCGTCTATGGGGCGCGCAGGACGTAATGGTGATGAAGTTGATCGCGAACAATTTGCTTAATATCGCCCTGTTGTACCCACGTCAAAGGCCATGGCGGGTTAAAACAAACCATCGTGGATGTTCAGAACCCTCTGGACGATAACCAGTACATCTGCAAAACCGATGTGAAAAGTTTTTACGAATCAATCGACCAGTATATTTTGATGGAACAAGTTAATGATGCTGTTTGTGATCGTGACTGTCGTCATTATCTTTATCAAGTTATTCATCGTAGCGTCAAAATGGGTGATTTGTTCAAAGATATAGACAAGGGAATATCGAGAGGATGCCCATTAAGTCCGATTTTTGGTGCGTTGTATTTAAAAGCTTTAGACGATCATTTCAGCAACAACAACCTGTACTAGGTTAAATACATGGATGATATC
>JBLHWR010000065.1:0-10944 GCA_047629275.1 Gammaproteobacteria bacterium | reverse complement strand
TAGAATAATAGGATGGTAAATAATCGTTATTGTTAGCGCCTATATGTTGCACGATAGCTACCGGTATCTTGTAATCATATGGCAACGCTGGCAATAACTTTGATAATGCTTGCATTCCACCTGCTGAAACGCCGATGACGATAAGTTCATACATGCGCTAGCCTGCGATATATTCGTTCTGTGAGCTCGAAGCTTTCGTACTCATGATTACAATCTGAATAGCTCAAAGATTCTTGGGTACCCAAGACTAAAAAACCACGGGGTACTAGACTGTCGGAAAATAAATTTAGTGATCGATTTTGAAGATTCCTATTAAAATAAATTATTACATTGCGACACATCACTAAATTCATTTCGGCAAAAACGCCATCATTCATAAGGTTATGATTAGCGAAGGTGATTCGATCACGTAAAGCCTTTACTATGCAGGCAGAGTCGTAACCTGTTCGGTAATAATCTGAAAATGATGATTTTCCGCCCGCTTCAATATAGTTATTGGTATAAGATTTCATCAGTTTTATAGGGGAAATTCCTTTTTTAGCTGATAATAGGGAATTATTATTGTAGTCCGTCGCATAAATTTGGCAACGATCTAGCAGGCCTTCTTCTTGCAGTAAGATTGCCATCGAATAAACCTCTGCTCCGTTGGCGCAACCGGCATGCCAGATATTAATTCGGGAATAGGTCCGCAATTTGGGAATAACAGTTTCCCGTATCTTTTTAAATACCCAGGGGTCACGGAACATTTCTGTAACCGTAACAGACATATCGATCAAAAAGCCTTCAAAAAAATCTTGATCATGCACAACCAACGGGATCATTTCAGATATTCGTTTTAGTCCAGTGATAGAAAGGCGATGCGCGACACGACGATTTAACGAAGCGCGTGCATAATTACGAAAGTCATAACCCCACCGCCTGAATATAGCATCAAGAAACAAGTCGACTTCCAGTTCATTGATCTTAGCTTTTTCCATGCTCTACTCCTTAAATTCAGTAAGTTCGAACAACCATATGCGCAACATCGCCTTTAATTTATCCAGATTAATCGGTTTGGTTAAATATTCAGATGCACCGGCATCGATACACAAGGCGCGGTCTTCTGGCATTGCCTTAGCAGTTAATGCGATTATTGTTAATTCAGCAAATTTTTTAATTCCTCGGATTTTTCGCATGGTTTCGTAGCCATCCATAACGGGCATCATAATATCCATCAACACCAGTTCTATAGTTGGACTTTCATTGAGTTTATTGAGCGCAACTTGACCGTTTTCAGCCATCAAAACATTAAGGCCCAGATGTTGGAGTTCTCTCGACAGGACATAGACATTACGCATATCGTCGTCCACTAAAAGAATCGTTCTGTCCCGGAACAAAGTTTCATCGTTGTGCAGCATTACAACTGCTTGTTTCGCTTCACTTTGGCCTTTTACCAGGTCACTGTGCAAAAACATTGTAACTTCATCAATCAAACGCTCGGGTGACTCTGCATCCTTGACAATAATACTGCTGGTAAATTCTGCGAGATACATATTTTCTTCATCGGTTAACTCTTGACCGGTATAGATGATAATCGGCGGTAAGATTTGTTTGCTATTGGTGGTCACTTTTTTCAGGACCTCAAATCCACTTATGTCAGGTAGGTTCAAGTCCAAAATGACGCAGTCAAACTGTTTCGACTTTATATGTCTGCAAGCATCTTTGCCATTAGCGGCAAATGTAAATTCGATAGTAGAACCGCGAAACAGAGAAGCGATCGCTTGTTGGCTGCCCTGATCGTCTTCGACAACAAGAATATGGGGTATATTTTTTACTGATAATTGGTCTACATCACCGAGGGCTGATTCAATATCTTCTCTGGTCGCGGGTTTTTGCAGATAACCGGTGACACCAGATGCGATTACCTCGCCTTTTCGATCATAACCAGAAATAACATGTATCGGAACCCTAGCGCTCCTGGCTTGGTACTTCAGTTGCTTTATTACCTGCAAACCATCAATATCGGGCAATCCCATATCGAGCAATATCCCGCATAGTTGGAATTCCGTTGCTAAATACAACCCACTGCGACCATCGGCGGCGGCCAAACATTTGTAGCCACTCGAACGAACTGTGTCCATCAACGTCTGGGCGAAGTTCCTATCATCTTCAATGATCAGTATGGTCTGGTCGCCTTCCTCTATTTGATCTCGGTCATCAGTAATATACTGAGTTGGTCGAAGCCCAACTGCTGAAGCTGCCAACCCAGATCTCGCAAAAGATTTTTGTTGCTGCTCTGCGGAGTTTATTTTTTTTGGTTCACTTGCGCCTTCTGTATTTAAAGGTAGATAAAGACTGAAACGACTACCTTCACCTTCTTTACTCTCTACTAATATTTCTCCACCTAGCAAATGTGCGAGCTCAAGTGATATCGAGAGACCCAGGCCGGTTCCACCATGTTTGCGACTAGTAGTACCGTCCACCTGCTGAAATGCGTCGAATACCAGTTGCTGTTTATCCGTCGGAATACCGATGCCAGTGTCGATTACCGAAAATACCAACAGGTTTTTATTTTTCAGTTCGTTTAAACTATGGTCCCTACTAGAGTTATATGGCGATATCCGTAAAGTCACCTTGCCGGTCTCGGTAAATTTGAACGCGTTCGAGAGAAAATTCTTCAATATCTGTTCCAGACGCTGCCCATCTGTATTGACCGATTCAGGTGCTGTTTCGGGAATATGCACCTCGAATTTTAGATTCTTAGACTTGGCAACCGGATTGAACAACCTTTTCAAACCTGTGCTAAAGGCCTCAAGTTCTACTAAATCATCATTAACCGTCAGCATACCAGCCTCTACCTTTGACAAGTCCATGATGTCATTGATCAGGTTCAGTAAATCCTGACCTCCTTCGTAGATGATTTTGGCATCTTCAATTTGCTCATCATTTAAGTTCCCGTGGCGGTCAGCCATTAAACCTTTCGATAGTAATAGCATGCTATTTAAAGGGGTGCGCAATTCGTGCGACATATTGGCCAGAAACTGTGATTTGTAAGTGCTGCTCAACTCAAGTTCACAGGCTTTTGTTTTGAGCTCTAACTGGGCTTGCTTGATCGACACATTGCTCGCTTCAATTTCACTTTTCTGTTTTTCCAGAGATTCAGTTTTTTCATACAGTTCTTCATTGGCACTTCGCAATTCTTCCTGTTGAGACTGCAATTGCTCGGATTGATTTAAAGACTCTTCGAGTAGCTTACTAGACCTTTCTTGCTCTTGTCCCGCGCGTACTGCAATCGCGATGGCATCTGAAACCAACTCGACAAACTCTACCTGCAAGGTATTGAATGGCTCGAAGGATCCGATTTCGACCACGCCGATTACTCTGCCTTCGAGCTTAACTGGCACTACTATCAAGTGCCGCGGTAACGCCTTGCCAAGGCCCGAACTGATTGCGATATAGTCATCCGGCAGTTCTGATACAATGATGGTATTGGCGTCCAGAATCGCCTGACCTACCGTGCCTTCTCCAGCCTTGATGGTTTTCGAGGCATACTTGTGAGAGGAAAGTGCGTAGCTACCTGTCTGGGTGAAGTCATCGTCGTCATTGGCTAAATAAATAACGCCGATAGTACTACCCAAATATTTTACCAAAGTGGTAATTATACTGTTACTCAACTTATCTATTACCTTACTCCCACCCATGACATCCGCCATCTTTGCCTGGCCTGTTTTTGTCCACTGAGCTCGGGCGTTTTCTTCAGAGGAACGCATGATTACGGTAAGCACATTGCGGATCATAAAAAAGGAAAAGGTTCCGCCTAAAATAGTACTCAGCAGCAATGTAGTGAGTATCAAAAAAAGATTCTCATCGAACACCTTGTTTCCCAGAATTCGATTAGCGTCCATTGATAATTCATTCTCAGTAACTACCTCGCTGATAAGCGCTTCGGCCTGGTCCGCTAATTCTCGACCTTTACCTGAAGACAAATCAAATGCGAGCTGATTGCTATTTTTCCTCGAAAGCATACGAACTTGTTTATTGAAGGCCAGAAAACGTATCCAGGATTGCTCAAAGTGCTGCAAATCATACAATTCATCACTATTGGCCAGAGTTTTTAACTCATTGAGCTTTGCTTGCAAGTTCGACTTGTAGATCTCTAAAGAATTCGAAAAACTGTCCATGCCTGCCTGTGTTTTTTCGAGGATCAGACTTTTCTCAGCTCGATGTATTGCTAACATGTCCTGGATCATGCGCGAAGCTATCAACTTTCGACTATTTGCCAGCGCTAGCAGCTTTGTGCTCTCGGTGTTAAGTGCTATATTTTCCTTGGCGATAATATCCAGTTGCAGTTCAGCTTGATCGGCCAATTGGCGTCCTTTACCCGTGGCCAGATCAAATGCGCGTCGGTTTCCATTTTCCCGAGAAAGTTTACGTACTTCGGTGTTGTGCGCGCGGTAATTATTGTAATCTAGTCTCGATTGATGGAACGAATTCATATTTTCGTTACTCGTTTCGAATGCCTCCTGCAATCTTTCGAAGCGCCTATCGATTTCGAATTCTAGATCCAACATTATCTGAGTATAGATGTCTTTGTCAGATTGGGTTGGCGCCAGAAGCAGGTTTTTTTCTGTGCGCTGATATTCCACTACATTGCGCAACAGCCTTGCTGACGACCGAATAATCTGGCCGAAGTGTGCCAACTTGGTTGGATCGCTAGCAATATCAGGTCTCTTAAAACGCGCTTCGTAATATTTTCCGATTTGCACTAGTGCGGATTCAAGAGTTTCGAAAGATTGCCGTGCGTCGCCGTTAGACAAGTTGAGTGCACGAACATTGGAATTAAGCAGGGTTAATGCTAGCACCTGGTTGTAGACATCACTCCAGCGGCCCCATGTTCGTGTAAACTTATCTAGAATATGAGTAGTGTCTTCGGTCGTCATTTTTATTAAATAATTTTGATTGGAGAACAAACCGTCCTGCAAGTCTTCAATTTCCCCCGCGTAAATACGCATTTCCTCGACGCTAGTGGATAGAATAATATTTCTTTCTGCGCGCAGTATTAACAGCATACTATTTTGAATCTGAGTGCCGTAAACAACCTTTAGTTGAGTGTTAGCCGCCAGTTTCTTGTATTTTTCCGCTATCTTATCGTCCAGACTAACAATATGACGCAACTGTATTTCAGCGGTATCGAAAGCCTTTCGCGCCGCTGTGGCAGATATGTTTCTGGCTTGTACATTTGAGTTCAGTCTCGTATATTTTCTGATCGTATTGTCAACAGCCATATACTCGGTTAATTTATGACGAAAATTGACAATTGTGCTGCTGTTCTCCCGATCTACTAGTGTTTGAATTAAATCCACACGTTCAATTAATTTGCGATGTGTTTGTTGAATAAAGTTTGCATATTCATCCATTTCAGCTTGGCTCTGAGCCGTAATAATATTTTTTTCTGCTCGTGTTATCTTTAATAAATCTTGCTGTATTTTCTCACCGAGTTGTACTTTAGTCGCAGAAACATCCACGATGTCGTTGACACTTTTATTAAGAGCTTCTAACGCATTAATACCCACTATTCCGACACTCAATATAGCAAAAATTAGTGCGGCACTGATTAGCGACAACTTAACACCGATAGCTCGATGGGGTTCATCCGTGATTTTGGGTTTCTTGAATATCATCGTTTTTTATCAACGGTCAAAAAAAATCCGGTTTTAATCTGAGGCCATGTAACTAAAGACCAAATCGAAAGCGATTCTATCAGCATAGTCGAGGAGCTGAACGGGTCAAGTAAACTGCCCGCTGGTTTTAAGAAATCTTGGAATTGAATTGGGTTCTTAACAAAGTTAATTTATGACGAAGTCATTTGACATACTCTGCCGGCAAAACTGATACTTTTGGTCTTTCCTCGACTGAATGCTCGTCAATTATCAGTTGAATTTAGTAAGATACTTAACATTCAGACGCCGTGCGGCACATGCCTTTAATTTTATAAAAGCTCCACATGCAAGTGTGAAGAAAAGGTTGGGGGGGCAAAAAGATAGGGGGATCAAGTGGCTTGATTAATAACATTATGGGTTCTAGGCTTTGTGCATGCCAAGAGTTCAACGAATTAAATATGAAATTAGTAAAAGGGGGTAACTCTTTTCAATACAAAAAAAAGCGACCAACAGGTCGCTTTTTAGATTATTGAAAATAATTACTTATCAATTTTGCTGTAAGGACGTTGTGCTTCACCGGTATATAACTGACGAGGACGACCTATTTTTTGTCCTGGTTGGCTCAACATTTCATGCCAATGTGATGCCCATCCAACTGTACGTGCTAAGGCAAAAATACAGGTAAACATATTGGTTGGAATGCCAATCGCTTTTAGGATAATACCCGAGTAAAAATCTACATTGGGAAAAAGTTTTTTCTCTGCGAAGTAGGGGTCGCTTAATGCAATTCGTTCAAGTTCCATTGCAACATTAAGCAATGGATCATCGATGTTCAACTCCGCTAATACCTCATGACAACTTTCTCGCATCACAGTAGCGCGAGGGTCAAAGTTTTTGTAAACCCTGTGGCCGAAGCCCATTAAGCGGAACGGGTCAGCTTTATCTTTGGCTCTGGCGATAAACTCAGGAATACGATCAACTGTGCCGATTTCTTCAAGCATGTTCAAACAAGCTTCGTTGGCACCGCCGTGAGCAGGTCCCCATAAAGACGCAACACCAGCAGCGATACAAGCATAAGGGTTGGCGCCAGAAGAGCCAGCCAAACGCACTGTAGAAGTTGAAGCATTTTGTTCGTGATCAGCATGCAGTATAAATATTCTATCGACTGCTTTAGCAACTGCAGGGCTGATTTTGTAATCTTCCGCAGGGACTGAAAACATCATGTTTAAGAAGTTTTCTGCATAACTTAAGCTGTTTTTGGGATGAACAAATGGCTGGCCAATGTTGTACTTGTAACACATCGCTACCAAAGTAGGCATTTTGGCCACTAGACGGTATGCGCTGCGAAGTCTTTGCTCGGGGTCGTTGATATCCAAATCATCATGGTAAAAAGATGCCATAGCACCTACTGTGCCACATAACATTGCCATAGGATGAGCGTCGCGTCTGAAGCCTCGGAAAAAATTATTCAGCTGATCATGGACTAAAGTATGACGAGTAATTGTATCTTTGAATTCTTTATATTCTTCAGAGTTAGGTGTTTTATCATGCAAAAGCATGTAGACCACTTCAATATAATCTGAATCTCTTGCCAAGTCTTCAATGGAATAGCCTCTGTGCAACAAAATACCCTTGGCACCATCAATATAAGTAATAGATGATTCACATGAGCCAGTTGCCATAAATCCAGGGTCATAAGTAAAGTACCCATTAGCACCTAGAGTCCTTATGTCTATTACATCGTGGCCTGCAGTACCTGATAAAATCGGAAGTTCGATTTCTTTGTCACCCGCTTTTAAAATGGCTTTATTATCTGCCATGTACTGTTCTCCTCAAAATCGTTTTGTGTTCGATAAACAGCAAATACAACTGTTTACAAAGATGGAATCGCGGCTATTGGAACTTATTTTGACTGATAAAGTCAATTTTAATGCATTTTAGCTCATTAAATATTCACCTCTTTAACCTTCCAAAAGCAAGTGAAATTTTGGTATACCTAGGTCAAGTTTGTTATTAGCATATATCTTCTTACAACATATCTAAAAGTAAGCGCATCTTATTACTTATAAACCTTTAATAAAGAACAATAATTGTATTTATTTGAATCGCTGGATATACTTCTCGTGCCTGAAGCACTTCATATGGAAAAGATTAAATTCCGTTAACTTTTCTTTTACAAAGTGGCAACAATCTCGCGCATTGGACGTTAAATTTAACAGTTATTTAACATTCGGGATGTCACAAGCCAAAATGATTAACCACCTACGGGTAAAAAGAGCGATAAACGTGAAAAAACAAAGACCAGTTAATTTACAACTCAATACGATTAGTTTCCCTCCTGCAGCTATTACATCCATTCTCCACCGAGTAACAGGCGTAGCAATGTTTTTTGCTATGATGTTTGTGATCTGGGCTTGGGCTATGTCTGTATCATCCCCCGAGGGCTTTACATTCGTTCAAGAACAAATGGCAGGTCCTCTAGGTAAATTTGTGGCCATAGGCACTATTTCTGCTTTAATCTACCACGTGTTAGGTGGTGTTAGGCACATGATAATGGATATGGGATATTGGGAAGAACTTAAGTCAGGTGATATCAGCGCAAAAGCGATTATCGCTGCATGGATTATCTTAACTATCTTAGTTGGAGTTGTATTATGTTAATGGGGCAAGCAAGTTTAAAACGTAATGGCGTACAAGATTATGTCACTACCCGCGCCACCGCATTAATCATGACTGCATTTTCTTTGTTTATGGGTTGGTTTTTTATCTCTACCCCAGACATTACTTATGCGGTTTGGAGTGACCTGTTTTCTGGTCTGATGATGAAAGTGTTCACATTTGTTACCTTAGTTTCGATTATGTTCCATATACATATAGGTATGTGGCAGGTCTTAACTGACTATGTAAAAGCACCTGGATTGCGTGCGTTTATCCAATTTATTATTAACTTAATTGCATTAGTTTATGTAGTTGTCGGTTTGTTTGTTTTATGGGGTGTATAGATGAGTCTTCCTGTCCATGAGTATGATGCAGTTGTAATTGGTGCTGGGGGCGCGGGTATGCGCGCAGCATTACAGATTACTGAGTCGGGTAAATCCTGCGCTCTATTGTCTAAAGTATTTCCTACACGTTCACACACAGTATCAGCTCAAGGTGGTATTACCGTTGCTCTGGGTAACGCCCATGAAGATAACTGGGAATGGCACATGTATGATACGGTTAAAGGCTCTGATTATATCGGTGACCAAGACGCCATAGAGTACATGTGTAAAACAGGCCCAGAAGCCATTATCGAAATGGAGAATATGGGGCTGCCTTTTTCTCGTTTCGAAAACGGAAAAATTTATCAACGACCTTTCGGTGGTCAATCGCAAAACTTTGGTGGAGAGCAAGGTGCTCGAACTGCTGCCGCTGCAGATAGAACAGGTCATGCATTATTACATTTGCTTTATCAGCAAAATGTTAAAAACAAAACAAAGATATTTAGCGAATGGTATGCCCTCGATTTGGTCAAGAACCAAGACGGAGATGTAGTGGGTTGTACTGCTATTGATATCGAGTCTGGTGAGGTGGTGTACTTCAAATCTAAAGCAGTGGTTTTAGCTACTGGCGGAGCAGGGCGCATCTATTCTTCTACTACTAATGCACACATCTGCACTGGTGATGGTGTTGGTATGGCAGTCCGAGCAGGTGTGCCTATGCAAGACATGGAAATGTGGCAGTTCCATCCTACAGGTATTGCAGGTGCTGGTACTTTGGTCACTGAAGGTTGCCGTGGTGAAGGTGGTTATCTTTTAAATAAAAATGGTGAACGCTTTATGGAGCGTTATGCGCCTAATGCGAAAGATTTAGCAGGTCGGGACGTAGTAGCACGCTCGATGATGACTGAAATTCGTGAAGGCCGAGGCTTTGACGGACCCATGGGTCCACATTGTAAACTCAAACTAGACCATCTGGGTAAAGACGTTTTAGAGTCGCGTTTACCTGGTATCTTGGAGTTGTCCAGAACGTTTGCACATGTTGACCCCGTTAAAGAACCCATCCCAGTCATTCCTACCTGCCACTACATGATGGGTGGAATACCAACCAACGTGAATGGCCAAGCCATCAGCATTGATGTAAATGGTGTTGAAAAACCTATAAAAGGCTTATTCGCTTGTGGTGAAATTGCCTGTGTATCTGTGCATGGTGCCAACCGACTAGGTGGTAATTCTTTACTAGATTTAGTAGTGTTTGGTCGTGCTACAGGGTTACATCTTGGCAAGGCGATTGATGGGATTGAAGCTCGTGAAGCTTCAAACGATGATATTGACCAATCGATGGTTCGTTTTAATCGTTGGGAAAACTCACCGGTAGGTAAGGGTGAAGACCCGGTTCAAATTAAGAAAGATTTACAGACCTGTATGCAACTCAATTTCTCGGTATTCCGTGAATGTGATGCCATGGCCACTGGCTTAAAAGAGTTAGGTGATATTCGAGAAAGATTAAACAACGCTCGCTTAGACGACAAGAGCAACGATTTTAACACTATGAGAATCGAGTGTTTAGAATTAGACAACTTGATGGAAGCCGCTTACACCACTGCAGTAGCCGCTAATTTCAGGACTGAGAGTCGAGGAGCACATAGTCGTTTTGATTTTCCTGATAGAGACGACGAAAACTGGTTATGTCATTCAGTATATCTGCCTGAGACAGACTCAATGCTAAAACGTGATGTTAATATGACACCTAAATTGCGCGAAGCCTTTCCACCCAAAGCAAGAACGTACTAGGAGTAACGACCATGCAATTAAATTTTTCAGTTTACCGTTACAACCCAGAAGTTGATAACGCTCCTCGTATGCAAGACTATAAGTTGGAGGTCTTAGAAGGCCAAGACATGATGGTGTTGGATGCATTGATAGCTTTAAAAGAAAAAGATCCTACTTTATCATTTCGTCGTTCATGCAGAGAAGGAGTCTGTGGCTCTGATGGCGTGAACATGAATGGTAAAAATGGCTTAGCCTGCATAACACCTTTATCCTCACTCAAAGGTTCTAAGGTAGTGGTTCGTCCATTACCTGGATTACCAGTAGTGCGTGACTTAGTCACAGATATGACGCAATTTTATACTCAGTATGAGAAAGTTAAGCCGTTCCTTATAAATGATGATAAGCAACCGCCAGCTCGCGAGTTTTTGCAAGCACCCGAAGAAAGAGAAAAGCTAGACGGTTTGTATGAATGTATTTTATGCGCTTGCTGCTCAAGTTCTTGCCCGTCTTTCTGGTGGAACCCTGATAAATTTATCGGCCCTGCTGGTTTATTG
>JBLHWR010000064.1:0-11021 GCA_047629275.1 Gammaproteobacteria bacterium | reverse complement strand
CGAAGCCGTTGAATGGATTATTTGTGGCATATTCTGGAACCAGGGTCAGGTTTGTTCGGCCACGTCACGTGTGATTGTCGAGCAATCTATGTATCAGGCGCTGATTGAACGTTTAGTCGAAAAAACCGAAAAAATTAAAATTGGCCATGGTCTGGAAGAGGGGGTTCTGCTTGGTCCTTTGGTGAATAAAATGCAACATAAAAAAGTGATAGCCGCGATCGAATGTGGTAAGGCTGATGGTGCGACAGTGTTAACAGGTGGTAGGGTGCCCGAAGGAATGGAGCTAGGGTGTTACCTTGAACCGACAATATTCACCGACGTCGATGTCGACAGCTGGATATGGCAGGAAGAAATTTTCGGCCCGGTTGTTTGTATTAAAACCTTTAGCACCGAAGAAGAAGCGCTGGCACTGGCGAATAATTCGCGCTTTGGATTGGCTGCTGCCGTGTTAAGCAGTGACAATGTACGAGCCGAACGTATGGCGCGTGGATTTCGTGCTGGAATTGTCTGGATTAACTGTTCTCAGCCAACGTTTACCGAAGCCCCCTGGGGTGGCTACAAACAATCTGGTATTGGGCGAGAACTGGGCGAATGGAGATTAAATAATTACCTTGAAACCAAGCAGATCACCACCTACGACCGTTCCGAACCCTGGGGCTGGTATATCAAGGATTAACTATGCGCTGGTAACGAACACTTAAAACGGTTGATGTGCATTGCGAAGGTGAATTTACCCAACTTGGCCTCTACACAATGGCCGCGTGATCACTGGCGGTATGCTGGATATTCCCGATAATTCAATGGCCGCAAAACTGGCCCATATCAGTGCCTCGAATAGCTTTAATTTTAAGCCGAAAGAGAGTATATCGAGGAGAATCGGTGTGGCTTTTAATCGCCAGTGGAAATTATTTTTTAACACTTGCTAGTTTCCAGAGTTTTCACATAGCTTGTGTCCATACAGGTCGTTCTGACTGAGGTATCGCTGCACATAACTCTATTCGTTTAATCGCCCCCAGTTGGGTCGGTCTCCATCAACCATCAGTCAAGAGATCAACTGCAATGATTCCTATCGAGCGGCACAATCAGATCAATCCGGCCGATTTAGACCGACTTACCCAATGCTGATTACTGTTTTAGCGTCAGTTTCCTGAACCCAGTCGGCTGCGTATTCCGGTGCAGTTTTGTGTTGGTTGCTAGTGGTGATTTTGATATTTATGGTCATTAGTTTCCTCAGCTACTATTGAAAGCAACTCTCCTCTTTCGACCAAACCTCTATTGCAGCACATAAGGGCAATACCACTGGCGGTAAATCTGACCGTGGAAACTGGCTGGGCGAGATCATTCAATGAATTGTTTTTGTTTCGCAGTTAACTTGCCGACTGCTTCTTGTAATTCCGGAAAAAGAGTGGTTTGAAAGTGATGCCAAATGCTGAATAATGCGAAATGTGTCTGGTTCATTAAGATCTGCCTGTGCGGGTTGGTTTTTTTGTTGTTTGCTTACAGCTTATTTTAATAAATAAGCACCAGACATGTTTTTTTAGCGTGATTTAGCTAAGAATCCCACTTGTTTATTGAGTTTTGCAATTACCTCAAGCGAGTGTTATTAATAGTTTCACAAACTTTAATTGGTTTTAGGCATAAAAATTCACTAGTAATAATTGGAGAGAAAAATGATTGGCGATAGAACACCTGAAGTTGAAGCGTTTTGGTCCAAAGTCTGTGAAATACATGGCATTTCAAACAATAATTATCATACCAAAACATTTGGTGATCCAAGATATGCTGAATATGGTAATCACGTAACTGAACTTGCAATTGCGGAAACTAAACGAGCAACCGCACATCTTGCGTTGGATTTTGAACTAAACAAGGTAACTCGGAGAAAAACTGGGGATTATTGGATTATCTTGTGGGAAGACTTTTCTCCAGCCTGCGTACTACATTTAGTTAATGTTGAAGTTAGACCATTTAAAGACGTTGATGCAGCGTTTGCTGCACGTGAAGGAGAAGGTGATGGGAGTCTAGAATATTGGAAACGCATCCATGAAGAGTACTTCAAATTGCAATTGGCTGACTGGGGCAACGATTGGTCCGATGATCTCCCAGTTGTACTAGAGTCGTTTGATTTGTTGATGGTTAATGACAATTGATATAGCGTTACACATCTCGGTATCTTTTTGGTTGTTGCATTAACTCAAAAACCAGCTCTTCTGCGCCAAAACCTGCACGGCCTAACGTCATTGCTTGTTGTCCGTTGTATTCAAGGGAATCTTTGACCTGTGGAATACTCAGGTAGCTAGCACTGATAATGATCATGATCAGTTTAAAATCATGATCTTCTAGTTGGGACAAGAATGTATTCGGTTCTGTTACATATTGATTGAGTATTTTGATTAAAGGAACAACCAGTTCATTCCTTGCTCGAAGAACGTGATCCAAGGGGGCATTTTTAAGATCTAAGCCACTCGATGGGGGGTGATTGTAGCCACCGGGATAAACGACATTTGAAATTTCGGCAAATGAGTTTCTTTGTATATCGCTAAGGGCTCCAGTCATATTTTCGCACGTTTTATTGTAGATCGTGATTTTATTATATATTCGGCTGTTCGACGAGCAAGGGCCGCAATAGTTGCGGCTGGGTTAACTGAAGATGATGTAACAAAAACACTCCCGTCCACAATATATAAGTTTTTAACATCGTGACTTTGTAGCCAAGGGTTCACAACAGACTGATCGGCATCTATTCCCATTCGACAGGTTCCAAGTGCATGCCAACCATTGTCAGTCACTAAGCTGGATGCGCTAGTCTGGTGAGCACCCGCTTCACCAAATGATTGAACTGCTTTTGCGGTCATAAACTTAAGTATACGTTTACTATTCTCAGAAACTTTATAAATTAGTCGAACAGTCGGATCACCGTTAGAGTCAATAAAGTTGGGGTCTAATACGAGTCGATTCTGTCTGTTGGGCAAATCTTCAGCAGTAATGCCCCATACTGCTGAGCGTCCCAACCAGTTGTCAATGCGTTGATGAAGGGGTTTGCCCCAGCATCTGGATTCGTCAATGGGATAAAGTGCTGCTGACAATGGGCCTCCTGATGGTGATAAGTTCCACTTTGCACCTCGAACAAAATCATGCTCTGGACGCGTCTCGGCAAACTCGAGTGAATAGATGCTTTGGCCCCAATGACCTTGCCAACTCATCATGGGTTCGTCAAAGAACCCAATGACTCTAGAAAGAGGGTGCATCATCAAATTTCGACCCACTTGGTCTGAATGATTTGCGAGGCCATTAGGAAATTTTGGGGAGGTTGATTTTAACAAAAGTTGTGCTGATCCTATGGCATGGCTAGCAAGAATGACAATTTCAGATTCTATCTTGTGAGTATTGCCAGATGCATCTTTAAATAATGCTCCACAGGCAAGTCCGTGTTGATCCAATAATATACGCGAAACACGAGCGCCCGTTTTAAGTATTGCACCACATGCAATGGCCTCAGGCCAGTGAGTTTGATCGACTGATCCTTTGGCACCCTCGTTGCAGCCTGCTCGACAAGTAGAACGTTGTACGCAGGGGCGACGTCCTTTATAGGGTAAAGAAGCAATTGCATTGGAACCAGGCCACCAATGCCAACCCATTTTATGGTGTGCGTTAGCAACACGTTCACCCCAAGGTTGTATCGGTAAAGGTGGCATTGGGTACTCAGGAAAATCGGGGTATGCAGGGTCACCAGCAATCCCTGAAACGCCGAAGTCAATGTCATTTTGATTATAATGGGGCGCTAAATCATGATAATTTATTGGCCAATTTTTGCCTACACCGTCGAGGCTATGGACGTTAAAATCGCTAGGTAGAAATCGCATCCAATGGGCGCTATAAAGTATGGTGCTACCCCCCACACCGTTATACAACATGGGCTTTATATCGCTGGTGTCATCGAGGATTGAATAGTCAGCTGGTGATTTCCTTACATTTGGATTGGCATGCCAGGGGCCCATTGACAGAAGTTCAAAGTCTGGTTTATCGCCTGGGTAGTCTTCACGATTATTCCATTGCCCTTGTTCAAGGCAGGTAACTTTAATATTGGATCGGGCCAATTGCAACGCGGTAACAGCACCAGAAAGTCCAGCGCCAATAATTAATATCTCTGTAGTAGTTTTAGACATCTCAGGCTAAACTTAAATCAGATTGTATTTTTGAACAAGCAGAATTTATCTTACTACCATACTTTATTGGACTTACGATTATGCAAAATAAAAAATGGACAGTTGGTGTTACACATCTTATCAGGCCCCCGTTTGACCCAGAGCAGCAGGCATTTTTTAATAAGGCGGACATTATTTATTTCGATACACGTGATGAAAATCAGTTTGATAAATCTGACTTGGAAAAGTTAGATGCCTTTCTAGTTTGGACGCCCTCTATTGGCATTCAAACGATTAAACATTTGAAAAAGTGTAAAATTCTGGTTCGTTACGGGGTTGGATACGACAAGATTTCATTGAATATTTTATCTGAAAATAATATCGCCTTTTCCAATAATCCTGAGTATGGTCCTGAAGACGTTGCTGATACTGCAATGGCATTACTTTTGGCTTTACAACGCCGTATAGTTGAGCACGACAACAGGTCCCGAAATTATGACGTTACTTGGCAGGAAAACCATCTTGCTCCAGTTAAGCACTCGAAAGATATGACATTGGGTATTGTTGGTCTTGGCAGAATCGGTACTAGTATGAGCTTAAGGTTAAAGGCTTTTGGTTACCGGGTTATTGGATATGACCCTTATATTAGTAACGGTATGTTTCGAGCAATTGGTATTGAACGAGCTGAATCATTATCAGAGCTATCTGATCAGATCGACGCACTCTCAATGCACTGTCCTTTAACGGATGAAACTCGTGGCATGATCAACAATGAATTTTTAGCACAAGTTAAACCAGGCTTAATATTTATCAATACTGCTAGAGGACCACTGGTTTCAGACCTCGATGTGATTGAATCAAACCTGAGATCTGGGCAGTTGTCGGCAGTTGGACTCGATGTTTTACCTGTAGAACCACCCAATAATCACAGTCTAATTCGCGCCTGGCGAGAGCATGCTGATTGGTTGACAGGACGTCTACTGATAACTCCTCACAACGCCTTTTATTCGGATCATTCGATGCATGAATGTCGATTGAATGCGGCACAAACTGCCAAACTCTTTTTAGAAAATTCTATTCATCGGAATTCGGTTAGTTAAATAAGGTTAATTTAGAGTTATGTCCTTATTACAGGGTGGATAAACTGTCCTCTAAGCGCTTCATACTTCGCTGCTATACCGAATAGTTTGCTTTCCTCGAATGGCTTCCCTACCAATTGTAGTGCCGTTGGCAATCCATCGACGCTTATACCAGTTGGAATCGAAATTGCTGGTAATCCAAGATAGTTGGCAAAACGAGTCATAGTGGCCATTGTTGAAAAGTCACTATCAATTTCTGCAGACTGCATTGTTTCAGGTGGTTTAAATTCAGGTGCAGTTGGCATGGAAACAGGCAGCATTAGGACATCAATATTGGACATAACCTTTTCTGTTAAATGATTTAACACTGAACTACGAATTGAAAGCGCTTTAATATAGTCAACAGCATCGATTTCCAAACCGCCTGAGATGACGCTGCGAACTGCAAAAGACATAGCTGATTCAATATCAAGCAAGGCCTTTCGATGCATAGCTGCCCCTTCACTTTTAACGATAACCTGTTGCATTCGAGTGTAGAGATCGAGATCTGGTAGTGTAATATCCTGAATTAATTGTCCAGATTTTTCGAGCAGACCACGGGCTAATAAAAAGTTTCCATCTTTTTTATTTAGTTGATAAATTGGATCTAAATCAACAGCACCAATTATACAATGGTTGTTATCAGCCAACTCTATCAAGTTACAATCAACTGAAGTAGTATCAAGTGGGTCTGACCCTTGAATAGCAACCAAGACTGAATGAGCATCTTCAACACATCTAGTTAGGGGGCCAATACAATCCATTGACCAAGTGCGAGCCATTGCGCCATATCGACTAACAAGGCCGTAAGTTGGTTTTAGACCAGTAACCCCACAAAAAGCAGCAGGAATTCTTACTGATCCACCAGCGTCTGAACCAATTGCTGCAAATGCTAGACCAGACGCGACAGCAGCTGCACTGCCCCCAGATGACCCACCAGTTATATGTTTAAGGTTCCATGGGTTATTACACCGACCAAAATGAACATTATCGCCTGTGCCACCTGCTGCTAGTTCATCCATATTTAAAGTGCCTAATATTACAGCACCCGCAGATTCAAGTTTTGCAACTACGGTGGCTACCTGATTGGATTTTGCGCGTTGGAGTAAACTGCCAGCACTTGCATGATGGTTATGAAAATCAAAAATATCTTTTATTGCTATCGGAATTCCATGTAATTTTCCACGCCACTGACTATTCTTAATCTCAGAATCAAGTTGTTTAGCCTTTTCAATAGCGTACTCGTGAAAGACATTGTTGTAACAGTTGATGAGTGGGTTTAGATGATCGATTCTGCCTAATATTGTTTCGGTGACAGATTGACATGTGATTTTTCGATTTTTAATTTGATGACTTAATTCTGTCAACGTTAGGTAACAAATTTCATCAGACATCGTTTTTGGGAACTGTCAGAGTGTCAAGATAAACACGAAACTGCCAAGGGTCAGGTAATGGCCCAACAGGTAGACTAAATCCTTCTTGAAGTTGATTAACTTCGTCAAGAGCCTCATTGGAATGGCCTTCATTTGACAGGATTTTATTTGATATTTCGTAATTTTCAGACATTATTGTATATTGTATCTAAAAAACTAAGGTATTAAATCGTAAAACCAGAGGATTTACCAGAGGTAATGAAACTCCCATTTGATAGCAATCTAATGAAAGACCACGATTCAGAAAATTTAGTGAAAGATGAGATTCAATCGCTTCGTCGTGACCGCGATCGGTTGTTGCAGGTTTTGGACTCATTGCCTGGGTTAGTTGGTTATGTAGATTTAGATTTAAAAATTGTCTTTGCTAATCGATTGATTGAGCAATGGTATCAACGGCCGTTGAAAGATCTGGTTGGCATGCACTTAAAAACACTCTTTACAGAAGAGCATTACTGCACGGTCGAGGCTCTACTAAAAAGGGTCCTATCGGGTGAAGCAATCAATGAAGAACGCGAGATTTGTTATCCAGATGGTATTACTCGGATGGTACATCTCAACTACATGCCCGATTCCGGCTCTTCTAGTGTTATCGGGTACTTTTTTTTAGTTCGTGACGTAAGTCAGCGACACAGTACCGAGTTAGCTCTAAAAAAAGCCAATAAGTTTTTGGATCAAGAGGTTCGTTCTGCCACTGCTGAACTTCAACTCAGGAATGATGAGTTACTGGCTGAAAACTTGGCTCGTCGAGAGAGTGAAGATCGTTATCGTATTGTTTCGGAGCTAACGTCGGATCTAATTTATGTCTATCAAATTGATAAAGAAGGATCAATGAAAACGACCTGGTTCACGGGCAGACTCAGTAAAGAATTTTCTCCAACGCAGACTGAAGATGGACACCAACGCATGTGGGGGCCTATTGTCCATCCTGATGATGAAGATATTTTAACTCACAGATTTGAACGTCTAATGAATAATTCAAGTTCAGTTGATGAATTCAGAGTGATTGATAAGAAAGGCGAGACTCGTTGGATGCGCGCATATGGTCGACCAATTTGGGGCAATAAAGAACAGCGTGTTGTGCAAATCATGGTGGCTACTCAGGATATTACTTCGACTAAAAATGTTGAACAGCAATTAGATCGTAACCGTCAAATGCTATCTGCAGCGCTGGACTCGATGTCGGAAGGGTTTATGCTGTTTAACGATCAGGGAGCATTGATAGAATTTAATGAAAAACTGAACCAGTTGTTTCCTAAAACAGCACCCTATTTTGTAAAGGGCGTTCATTTTGATGAGCTGTTAAAAAGGAGTGCCTACTCAGGTGAGGTGAAGGATGCTTTGAGTGATCCAGAACAGTGGGTGCATAAGCGTTTAAAAAAATTTCCAAGTGAAAGTGGATCGGTGGAAGTTGAGTTAGCCGATGGTAGGTGGATTTTGTCCACTGATCGACTGACTCGTGATAATGGTATTGTTGCCATTCGCTCTGACATAACTGATAGAAAAAAGGCTGAAGCCTTGCGACGTTTCCAAGAAGCAGAGCTTGCCCACATTTTACGACGAGCATCTATGGGAGAAATGGCCTCGGCATTAGCCCATGAATTAAGTCAGCCCCTTGCCGTTGTTGTTAATTATGCGAACGGTTTATTACGACGATTGGATGATGAGTCGGGGCTAACCAATAATCAAACGCGCGAAGCCCTGTCAAATATTACGAGAGCGGGCCAACGTGCAAAAGATATTATCAGTCATGTTGGTGATTTTGTAAGGCAAGGTGATCCTGAGGTTACTCCACACAGTATCCGGGCGATTATCAATGGTGTTCATCAGTTACTCCGAGATACTGCTGAACGGCATAGTATTAAATTAAATATACATTTCGTACCGAAGGACTTTTTGGTAGCAGTGAATAAAATCGAAATAGAACAAGTATTATTTAACCTCGTGACTAATAGTATTGATTCGATTCAACAAGCTGCCTGCAATATTAGACAGATTGATATTGTCTGCAAATTTGATGATGAATTTTTAACTTTAACTATCAGTGATACTGGACCCGGTGTTGACCCTGCTATACTAGAAACCATGTTTGATACTTATATAACCACAAAATCACGTGGGCTTGGAATGGGGCTGTCCATTAGTCGAACTATTATTGAGGCCCATGGTGGAAGGTTATGGCTTGATGCAACATTTTGTAAAGGCGCTAGATTATGTGTTCGACTTCCAATAACAAGAAATGATAAAAAAAATTAATAATACTGGCATAGTCCACATCGTTGATGACGAAGTTGACGTTTGTCACTCGGTCAAGTTCTTGGTTGAGTCTATCGGACTCACTGCGATTTGTTATTCTTCAGCATCGCAATTTTTTGATCAGCATGAAGATGGTGGCGCGGGTTGTATTGTTCTCGATTTACGAATGCCAGGTATTAGCGGCCTTGAAGCCATCGAATTGATGTCCGAAAATGCAATATATGAGCCTGTTATTGTGATTACTGGGCATGGTGATGTCCCTGCAGCAGTTCGGGCCTTAAAATTGGGTGCTATCGATTTTTTAGAGAAACCCTGTAATGACCACTTGTTAATTGAAAAAGTAAATTCGGCTATTGATATAGATATCAAAAATAGGGAGTTACGATCTCATTTTGAATCAATTGAGACTAGCTATCAGTCATTAACTGACCGTGAATGTGACGTGCTCAAATGTTTAGTCGCTGGTAATTCGAATAAAGAAGTTGCTCGAAATCTGTTAGTTAGTCCCAAAACTGTAGAACGCCATCGATCTAATTTAATGCGAAAATTAAGTGTCGGTTCCTTTGCCGAATTAGTGCGTGACTACGCATCTTTGGTCGAGAAGTAATATTAACCCTAGATAACTGTTGGAATAAAAACCTGAAATCTTACTTTTCATTTGCTTTGATTTTACTGTTAACGCTCGGTACTTTAAGAGGGGGCGCAACTAGTATTTCAAAATATGTTTCTATTAATGATATCCCGCCCTTGTCATATGCCATGTGGCAATCCATGGTTGCAGCAATTCTTTTGATTTCAATTGGGTATATAAAAACCAAACGATTTCCGCCTATTTTTACACACCCTACATTTTTTATTACTTGTGCTTTGGTCGGAGTTACGATTCCAAATGTTGTTTTCTTTTACGTTGTTCAAACCCTGTCTGCTGGAACAATGGCAGTGTTACTGACTCTGGTTCCATTGTTTACTTATATACTAGTGCTGACTTTACAAGTTGAACGTTTTGATACTGTTCGTGTTGGAGGAATAGTGATGGGGTTTAGTGGGGCATTAATTATTGCTACACCCAGTCTAACTGACGGTCTCAATTTTAACTGGACTGTGATTATAGCAATGATCTGTCCTTTAGGTTATGCCGGCATGAGTGTCTTTATAGCCCGCTATCCCGTTCGTGATAGCCATCCTTTTTTGTTAGCTGGTGGTACACATTTTGTGGCTTTTTTGATCTTATTGCCAACTGCAATTTTAACTAATGAATACTTATCAATTTGGAAAGACCCAGGTCTTATTGAAAGTCTGGTGGTGTTACATGGTGTTATTGCAGCAGTAGCCTATTCACTTTTTTTTAAGATTGTTGAGCTAGCTGGCCCTGTATTTTATAGCTTTAGTACCTATATTATTGCAGTTACAGGAATTTGCTGGGGGTGGTTTATATTTGGAGAAACCCACCACTATTCATTTTGGCTGGCGGTCGTATTAATTTTAGGTGGGTTAACAATTGTTAATCTTCGCCGAAAGGAAAAGACACCTGTTATAGGCGATTAAAAAAACCTTTTTATAGTCTCACAATAAATGTCGATAGTTCGTTAAAAAACTATTTTGTGTGAGAATTGAACGTGAGTTTCTCTAATAGTTTCCAAACTGGAAAATGCTAAAACACTGAATTGTAAGAAATCCATTTAGCTGTATGCTTTACTAGATTTCTCCTTAAAATAGTATTGAGCTTTTGTCGACTAAATGAGTTAAAAACTTTCAGTTTCTTCATTTGAGCAAACGCAGGTTACGTACAAAAGAGCAGGATGGATAGTAGGAAAGCCTTCATGGTTGGTTATTACTTTAGAAACATAATGATTCAGGAATGACTGTTTGTAGTCAAAAGTGTCACACGATTTCTGCTCTTTTGGAATCTAGGAGGCATCTACATGTGTTACTACATTTATTTCCACCCCCCCCCCGGATCCAATCTGCGCAGCTGTCACAAAAGGTGAGGCTGGCAGAACACTCATTACAGGACTATTACAGGAATGAGATGAGCTGATTTTAAAACCGTTGCATAGACAGTTGGTTACAGG
>JBLHWR010000063.1:0-11146 GCA_047629275.1 Gammaproteobacteria bacterium | reverse complement strand
AGGGGTCGACGCATAAGGCCATAGAGTACATTGCTTAGGCCAATAGATTGCTTACCTGTGATAAAACGCTCGGCAGCTGAGTTTTGTCTCAAGTCTAAATTATCATCATAATGTTCTGTAATATTACCACTCTCATCAATAATCTTAGTTTTACCGTATGCTAATACTGTGTCCGGGTTCGCCTCTAGTACCCTCAGGCATTTTTCGACTAGCTCCGGCTCAATCAAGTCGTCAGCATTTGACCATCGGAAATATTCGCAATCTGAGGGTTCGAAGCACCTGGCGTAATTTTTCGCAGCACCCAGATTAATGGGATTGTGAATATAGTGAATTCTTTGGTCCTGGGTAGCAAAGTCGAGGCAGATTTCTCTGGTACGGTCTGTAGACGCATTATCAGAAATGATAAGTGTGAAATCATCGAAGGTTTGTCTGAGGTTCGATTTTATACTCTCTTCAATGTATTTTTCGCCATTGTAGACGGGCATTCCGATGCCAACTTTCGCAAAGGGTAAGTTGTTTGTATTCTGATGCATTATAGATCCTATTACACCTCTACCTAAAAATTATTGATTGTTTATGTTTGATAACTTGCGCTAATAATTTACTGTACGCACATACTAGGCAGGAGTGCTAATGGACGCAAACAAATATCTAATATGGAGAACAGTTTTTTTGATAATTGCCCTAGCAGTTCTCACTTTTAGGGTTTTTTTTATAGATTTTAATAATCAGGAGCCTGATGTGGCGTTCGAACTTATCGACGAAAATGGACCTCATAGTGCATGGGGCAAATCTGTAGGCGATATGGATGATGATGGAGACATTGATATATTGGTTGGTGGGCACCGTTCTCGAACCCCTGATTTGATTACCAGGGTTTTAGTGAAATTAGGATTGGTGGACTGGCCAAGTGTCAGTGGTGAGCTATTATGGTATGAAAATCCTGGCTGGGAAAGGCATTTAATTTCAGACAATTTCAGAATACGTACTGACTTAGAAGTTGGAGATATAGATGGCGATGGTTTAGTTGATGTAGTCGCTTTGACTGATCAAGGTACTGTTGTTTTTTATGCACCAAATTGGAAGTCAGAAATAATAGATTCTTCTGTCATGCATGATATTGAAATAACAGATTTGGATAGGGATGGTGATTTGGACCTGGTGTTACGAAATCAGTCCTTGTTAGGTGATGGTGATGGAAATGAATTAGTTATGATTTGGCATAACGAGTTAAATCAATGGCAAACACAAAATATTGCTATCGATCATGGCGAAGGTTTAAAAGTAGCCGATATAAACTTAGACGGTTTTCCGGATATTGTCGTGAATAGAGAAGTGCTTACCAATCCAGAAGGCTCGCATGATAAAACCTGGGAGCGATTTGTGTATAGTGGAGAATGGGAATGGCAACATGTATTTATAGACGTTTGGGACATCAATGAAGATGGCGCGCCTGATATCCTTTTAAGCCCTGCCGAGCCAGTCGGATCTAGCTATCGTATATCCTGGTTTCAAAACCCGTCCAGTACTGGAGGTAAATGGTTGGAACACATTGTTGATAAAAAGGTAGAAAGCGCTCACCATTTTATCGGTGCAGGAGATTATGACGGAGATGGCGATAGTGATATTTTCTCGGCTGAGATGAATCAGGGTGAGGGTGACAATAAGGTGAAAGTCTATCTCAATGATGGAAGCCATCAGCAATGGCAGAAAGTGACTTTGGGCTCTGACGGATCTCACAGTATGGTTGTCGCTGACCTTGATGGAGATTTTGATTTTGAGGTTGTTGGTGCTAACTGGCAAATAGAAGACTACGATGGGGGATATGCAGTTACGCTTTGGGATTATCAATCTGAGGAAAAGAAGGCCTTGTGGCGTAGGCATGAGGTTGGGAGTAGCAGCCCCTGGAAGTCATTGTTCGTGATGAGTGCCCAAATCGATGATGATGACTTACCTGATATTGCTGCGGGTCGATTTTGGTATAAAAACCCAGGTCATATTGGAGGCATTTGGCAACGCCGGAAATTTGGAGAGGGCATGAATAACGTGGCCTTAATGACGGATTTTGACGGCGACGACCATTTGGATGTGTTCGCTAGTTTGTGGCGTGGCCGATTAGATAAACCTGGCTTTCTGGAACGGTTGAAACATAAAATAATGGGGTTGGGCTATCCGGGGAATTTACCGGGTAATCAGTTTGCTTGGGGGCGAAATGATGGAGCGGGAAATTTTGAGGTTTCTGAAATCATAGCTAAAGCCGAGGGTGATTTTCTCCAAGGAGTAGCCCAAATACAGATAGAGGGTAAGAATAACGTTGTATTGTCCTGGCATAAAGAAGAGCACGGCATTCAGGCGCTCCAGATTGAAAATATGGCGGTAAACGAGAGCCTGCCATGGCGGAAGTTGTCAGATATATCTCAAGATGAAGAAATATCTATAGCAGACATAAATCAGGATGGTCTAGATGATTTGGTTTTGGGAACGATTTGGCTAAATCAGGCAGACAACTGGGCAGCAAACACTATTTCAAATAGTATTGATAAGCCTGACCGAAACAGAGTGGCTGATTTTAATCATGATGGATGGCCTGATATCCTGGTCGGGGAAGAGGCGGTGGATGGCCTTGGACAGGTGACCTGGTTTGAAAATCCTGGTAATAAACCTCAAGAATGGATTCCTCATGTTGTTGGTGTGTTTTATGGGCCTATGAGCCTGGATGTTAGTGATATGGATGATGACAATGATTTAGATATTATTGTTGGTGAACATCGTTTGGTGAAATCTGACGCGGCACGCTTGATCCTACTTGAAAATAAAGATGGTTTAGGCCTACGTTGGCAACCGTCTCTTATTTATGCTGGCGACGAACATCATAATGGTGCTCAAATTGTTGACTTAGATAAAGATGGGGACAAGGATATTGTTTCTATTGGGTGGGGGCATTCAAAGGTAATGGTTTATGAAAATCTTAAAAACACTTCTTCTGACATGGGTTTGTAGGCATAAGTGGCTTCACTCGAAAAAATTACCCTAACAACTGATATTGAGTAAGCATATTTTTGCGATCCTATAGCATTCAGCAAGAAGCACTCGGAGGGTGAAGTGAAACTAATAATTGTGCGACATGCAGAGTCTGTAAATAATAGCAAAAAGTGTTTCGAGGGATCCGGTAACCAGGGTGGGTCGTCATTAACCGTGAAAGGGGGAAATCAGGCACGAATGCTTGCCAGTTATTTATCCGGTCTGTTTTCCGTTGATTGCATTTACTCTAGTCCTACAGTGCGAACACTTGAGACATCCGCTATTTTAAAAAAGAAACTGAATTCGTCCATAGTTATCGCCCGCGAACTTATGGAAATCGATTGTGGCAAGTGGGGAAACAAACCAGTTGACCTAGTTAAGGAGGCCAATGCTAATGAATGGAAATTAAGAAAAGAACACCCGACAGAGTTTTGCTTTCCTCAAGGCGAGAGTCTACTTGGCGTAGAAAATCGAATAATACCGTTTATGGAGCGCCTGTTGCAGGCATCACAGCAGAAATCAATTGTCTTAGTTTCCCATAGTGCAGCGATAACTATTATCTTGGCATACCTGCTGAAATGGCCTTTGAAGGAAGCCTGGTTAGATTCGCGTAGCTATCATGCAAATACAGCATTCACGATCCTGAAATTTGAGACGGAGGCAACGAATATAGTCTAGATAGCGAGTTCTGTTCATTTGGAAGTAGCCTAGCACTCATCTCTGTGGACACATAGCCTCGTATCGTCATTTACACCAACAACTCGATCGTAGTGTAATCAGCCGGGTGTGGTATTTAACTATGGGGGCAGCAGATTACAGTGAGGTGATTTTTACGCCAACATATCTCTTACATAATCTGCTAAAGCCAGAGATGAGGTCAATCCTGGCGATTCGATGCCGAACAAGTTGATCAATCCGGTCACGCCATGCTCTTTTTCGCCTTGAATATAAAAGTCAGCAGTGGGTAACCCTTTGCCATTTATTTTTGGTCTGATGCCTGAGTAAGCCGGCAGTATTGATTTGTCAGGTAGGTTTGGCCAATAGGCTCGAATTGCACTATAAAATTTGTCGCTGCGAGCAGAGTCAACGTCGTAATTGATTTCATCAACCCACTCGACATCTGGGCCAAAGCGCATATTCCCAATCATATCTAGCGTTATGTGAACGCCTAGACCATGGTCGTTTGGTACCGGATAAATTAAGGAGGAAAAAGGTGTTTTACCCTGGTAGGTAAAATAATTGCCTTTAGCGTAACTGTATTTTGGAAGAGAATTCTTATTGATACCCTTGATGGAGTGCGCCAATTGATCACCACCCAAGCCTGCACAGTTAACCACTGTCTTTGCTAGTAACTGAAATAAGCTGTCACCATTTTGCACTTCTAGTTTCAGTAACCTCCCTTCTTTGGCGCCACTAGTTACTTTTGAGTTAAATACAATAGTACCGCCAGAGTCTTCAATGTCCCCTTGTAGTGCAAGCATGTATGAGTGACTATCAATAATGCCTGTCGAGGGTGACCAAAGACCAGCGACACATTGTAACTGCGGTTCTCTATGTTGTATCTCGAGTTTGTCTACCGCTACTATATCTTCTACACCATTAGCGAGAGCGGCTTTTTGAATAGTCTGTAGCTGATTAGTTTGCTTCTCGTCAGTCGCAATTATGAATTTCCCACATCGCTGGTATGGTAGTTGGCGTTCATCGCAAAAATCATATAATTGCTTACGGCCTTGCACGCAAAAAAGCGCTTTTAAACTTCCAGCTGGATAGTAAATTCCTGCATGAATAACTTCGCTATTGCGTGAAGAAGTTTCACTGCCGATACAATCATTGGCTTCAATTACGATAACGTCACGGCCAGCTAGCGCTAGTGCTCTGGCGGTTGCTAACCCAATTACTCCTGCACCAACCACAACACAATCTACTTTTTCCATTTACAAACCTATGCTGGATGCTTACCTTTAATTTAGGTGGTGACCTAAATTCATGTTTGAAAATAACTATCGCCTATTTGAATGCAAAGGTTTAAGCCGTTAGCGTTATCAGTTTTGAGGTATTAGTGACCTGGAGTGCAGATCTACTTAACTATTCCACGAGTATCGATAATAATTTTGTCATCAAAATCGATGGCTCTATATTTTTTAAATTGCTTATGTTCTACTAAAATTAAAATAATATCCGCTTCAGCTATTGCATGTTCTACGGACACTAATTCGAAATCTTTATGTTCTGAAAGATTGGGTTCGCATATTAGTAACTCACCTATGTTTTCACTTATAAGGGCTTGCACAATTTGAAGTGCTGGGGATTCTCTCAAGTCATCGACGTCGGCCTTGAAGGCCAGGCCTAAGCATGCGATTTTTGGTTCTTTAAACCTTCTAGCGCATTTCATGACCTTGTCGACTACCCAGTTTGGCTTAGAATCATTCACTTCTCGGGCCGTTCGTATCAAGTTGGAATGTTCTGGGCATCTATCGACGATGAACCATGGGTCAACCGCAATACAGTGTCCGCCTACGCCAGGACCGGGTTGTAATATATTAACCCGTGGATGGCGGTTAGCAATTTCGATTACTTCCCAGGTATTTATTTTTTCTACTTCACAGATCATCGATAGTTCATTTGCGAAAGCGATCTGTACGTCTCTTGAGGCATTTTCCGTCAACTTGACCATTTCGGCAGTTTTAGCGGTTGTGCCGGTGACATCACCACGTACAAATTCTTCATAAAACTCGACTGCTTTTTGAGTTGATGCCTCGTTGATGCCACCAACCACTCGGTCGTTTTCGACTAGTTCGATGAGTATGCGTCCTGGTAAAACGCGCTCTGGGCAATGAGCAACAAAAACGTCTTCACCCACTTTGTGCCCTTTGTCCTTTAAAATTTGACCGACTACTTCTTCTGTGGTGCCGACCGGGCTGGTGGACTCAAGAATGACTAAATTGCCTGCTTTGATATATGGAGATATTTTGCTCACCGCCTGGGCTATATATGACAAGTCAGGCTGCTTTCCGCTGATATGGTCTTTTGCCGTGCTTTGTTTGAATGGCGTGGGTACGGCGATGATAAATACATCGGATTCGATTGGTTCTAATCCCGCATTGAGGTTGCCTGCATTGACCGCCGACTTAACCATGATATCCAGGTCGGGTTCTACAATATGGATATTGCCCTGGCTGATGGTATCTACCACGTCTTGCGAAACATCGACACCGTGTACTTTATATCCCTTGGTACCGAGTAGTGATGCAGTTGGTAGCCCGATATAACCAAGACCCATGACACAAATTGTTTTTAGTTCTTGTTGCATTAGTTTTCCGTGGTTACTTTTTGTTATTGGTTTATTAGTGTAGGTGATTAGTAATATCACACAGTTAATATCAATTTCGTCATACAGCAAAGGCCAGTATCCATTGAGGTCAGCGGCATACAGCTAAAATGGATTGCGGCATGCGCCACAATGACGAATTTCCTTTCTGCTGTGGCACTATGCTGCGCCATCTTTATGCCTGGGTTCCGGCAGCCGCCGGAATGACGACAAGGGACCAAATGCCTCTGATCGAGCCAAAAGACGAAGCGGCGCCAAATAACGATAAGGCGTCAAATGTCGGCAAAGCGCGCCACACATCACGTCATACCGGCGGATGCCGGGATCCAGTGTTTGTAAGGTGCTATTAAATCACTAGTGGGTTTTTATATTAGCAGACTGAGTCACCTTTATTAATCGTTTGATCGAATATTTCAGCCATTTCGGCTGCTTTCGCGTGTCGCGAGAATTGTATGAATGTCGTGCCATCTGGCGCAGCGGTTGGGTTCTTAATCCAAGCTGACAACTGAGTGGCAATTTTATCGCTTGTTTTTGTTATCGCGCATAAGTTGCAGCGTTTAGCCGCCCAGGCAGTTGAGCTGTTTTCTGGGGACATTACCAATATGGGCCTATTGGTACGGATGTATTCGTATAGCTTGGCTGGTATCTGGAAATTGAATACTTCATCCTGAATAATAACCAGGGCATCAGCCTTTCCAATATAGACCAGCGAGTCTAGATAAGGGACTGATGGCGTGAACGTTATCAAATCGGATATCGCCATGGTTTTAATCAAGTCTTTATAATTATTACCATCACCAGACCCCTGGAATATTAACTCAAAATTATTCCCATTGATGACTTCAGTTGCTTTCAGCCGTTTTATTGCTTCGAACAGTGGGGTAGGGTCACGACCATTTTGGTACAGCACGCCGCTATACAATAAACTGAATTTAGTTTTTGACATCGGGTTGACGGATGTTGGGATATGGCTAACTAGCTTTTCCCAGTTTTGCTCGTCATAGCCGTTTTCTACCGTGAAAAATTTCTCATCAGGTTCATCATTGAAATAATCTTGATAGAGGGCTGTTGTTTTGGGAGTTGTAAAAACTGCCGCGCTAGCATTTTTAATCGTCATTTTATCGATCGCTTTTAGCGCTCTGTTTTTCATACTTGAAATCGATGTATGGTGATAATGAAACGGGTCACGATAGTCGGCTACCCAGGGGATGTTATATTTTTTTGATAATATTCTCGCGATGATATGGGCGCTGGGTATGGGGGATGTCGACCATATCAAGTCTGGTTTATTTTGTTGTATAATTTTCATACCTTTCCAAACTGCACCAGGGATCCACGTTGTCCAGCGGTCGATCATGGCCATCCAACCCAGATGTTTTCCCATGATGGTCAAATGCCGGTGCACATCGAAGGCGGTTGCGCGATAGGTATTATCTAATAGTGACTGCGGTATTTGCTGAGTTTGCTCAATAGCGTCGTAAGCGCTTGCCTTTGCGGTCAGCACGATCGGATCCCATCCAAGCTCAGGCAAATATTCGGCTGTTTTAAAAGTTCTCTGTGTACCGATGCTAGAATTTGGCGGGAAGTGAAACGCAATCATTAACACTTTTTTATTGGCTTGTATCTCGGTCATTGAATTAACTGACACTCATACACGTTCATATAGGCTTGCACCATTTGCTCTATGCTGTATTTATCTTCTACTAACTGCAGGCCTAGCTCGGCTTTAGTTTGGGCTAATGATGTTTCACCATAGGCAGTGGCGATCGCATTGGAGAGCACTTCGGCATTATTGCTTTCGATTATCCAGGCTTCTTTGTCGCTAATCATGTGGCTGACACCACCGACATTGGTCGCTATAACGGGTAGTTGGCAAGCCATGGCTTCGAGTATTGTCATTGGCATTGCTTCGTAAACCGAGCAGAGTACAAACAGGTCTGCTTTGCGCATGATATCGGCAACATCTGTTCGGTAACCGAGTAGGGTTACTTGTGATTCGAGCCCGAGTATTTTCACCTGTTGCTTTAGCTCATCAAATATTGGGCCACCACCAATTATTTGTAATTGTAGCTTGGAGTATTCCTGACCGCGCTTTTTAAGAATATTAAAGGCTTCGATTAATAGTTTTTGATTTTTTACAGGGTTGGCTCGACCGACGGTGCAAATGGTATATTGATCGTGTTTATCCTGTGATGGGTAATATTCATTCAAACTGACACCATTCATTATTATCTTTAGTTTGTCTTCCTTTAACCCTAAAACATCTTTCCCCCATTGCTTTAAATCGGGAGACACCACTATAAATTTGTGGATGAATAGGCAGGAAAACTTCCTGATTACATTGTGCCAATAATTCATGCCGTCTGGGTCGTCTCCGCCTCGACCATGCTCACAGTGTATTCGTCGCTCAACGCCAGCCAGGGTTGCGATAGCATGATATTCAATGGTGCCGAAGTTGTAGCTGTGCAAGACGTCGGGTTTTAGTTGGCACAACAGTTTGTAAAGCTTCCAATGTGCCGATAAGTCTTTGCCTGGTCTTTTATCCAGGTTATGTATTTCGACATTGGGTTTGATCGCGTCGTAAAGGTCGTGCTCACCAGTCAGGGTGATAATGCAATGCTGTACATTGTATTCAGCCGAGTTATTGATCAGGTTAACAATGACTTGCTCTAGCCCTCCGAAACCGAGGCTATAAACTAAATGCACAACTTTACGTTTCATTTTCAGCTTAGCCTGCTAACTGTGCTAGCAGAGGCAGACAGGACACTGGCCCGTTGTTGAGAGCGCTGGATTCGGCCCTGGATTCTGGATCAACAAAAAGCAATGTCCAGAATGGCGCGGGGGAGAATTGATGCTTTTTATACCTATAAAACATTGGATTCAGCGTAGCCCTATATGGGAATTATCTGGGTAGTGTTTAAGGAATGTATTTAACAATGGGTGGACCTATTATTTTTGTTAGCCATATCGGTAATAAACGCCAGATTGTGATTGCGAGTTGATACTTTGGATTATGTGTTGTGATGCTTGGTATTTCATCCCGTTCATTTAAACTGTAGTGCCAATATAGTGGGTGCTCTTTGGCTCCCCATTGCTTTTTAAACTTATAGGTCGAGGCGTCTTTGCTGCTCCTGCCAAAGTCAAAGCATTCATACTTTTCCTTAATAGCGAATTGTAGTATATGCCAGTATAAAAGCATGTTGTTATCTTGATAATTGGTATCTTTTATAGATGAAGCCCAGGGTATTTCTAGTGTATTGCGCCAGCCCAGGATAAACCCGACTGAGACAGGCTGGTTCTCGACATACACGACTACTATTCTTGCACTTGCATTTTGCTTAAGCATATTGATGAACAATTGCTTGCTGTACACCGGCGTGCCTAAGTCTCGCATTCTATGCGCAAAGACTTGGTAAAAGTCGTCGACTAGTTCATGTTTTTCGATTTTTATTTGGTGCGGATTCGTTGCTGCTTTATTGATTTGTGCCCTTAGTTTACTACCAAGGTTTTGCCATAGGCTTTCTTTGTCTTTTGGCAGCTTGAGTATCATGCTGACTTTGTCATCACGGCAGGGCAGGTTGGCTATTTTGTGGGTTTGGCGATATTCGATGTGGTGGCTGCCATGCTCGTTTGCCATCGACCAGGCATGATTGATCAATTGCATTTCTATGCTGTCGTTGTCGGCTAAAACGCCGCCATAGTTAAAAAATGGCACGGCGCAATAAAGGTCGCCAAACAGCCGGCTTTTCAGTTGGGTAAGCGGTAGTACACCTCGTACTTCATCGGTTTTGTCGACTGCCATTAAGTATAAGGTTTTGTGATTGAATGTTTGTTCGATGACTTCTTTGATTGCAAGGCTGTGATAAATAGTCGCATTGGCATGATGCTTTACGTAGTTAATCCATTGCGGTTGCTTGTGGGTTGTTAATTGGACTATTTTTATTCCTTGAGCAGTCGACTCTGTTGTACTTAGTCGCGGCATAAACTGCGCGGGTAGGGTGGTTTTGGCTGTTAGTTCAGGTGTTACTAGTGATCTGATTTGTGCTTCAAGGCTTTTAAGCTGAGCTTTTGTCTGTTTAATTTTGTCGCTGAGTTGATTGAGGTCGAGCTTATGTTTTCCATTTAAATCAAGGTCGTCTCTAACCGCTCTGAATGATTTTTCTAATTGTTTTTTGTTTTCAGCATGTGTCTTAAGTGCTCGTTTTTCATCTCGGTATTGCTGCCCGAGTTCGCTAGCGTTTTGTAGTTGCGAACCATTGGTTTGTTTGTCGGCTATTGTTAAAAAAAGCTCGGGGTAGCGCAGGTCGAGGGTTGTTTTGCTCATTTGATAGTAGGCTAATTGTCTTAGGTTATGTAATATTTAAAGATGAGCTAGTTCTATGATACGAGGGCTGTGGCCCCGCTGCTCCAAATACTGTCTAAATGATAATGTTTGATCGTTTGATGTAATCATCTTGTCCAATACCGTTTTGTCTTTTATTAATGCTATTGAACGATTGCCGTCATAACTCAACCGATGAAGCACACACTGATCGAAGCAGTGGGCAATCGTGTTAGTACAGTTGAGCGTATTTTCAATCACATATTTATTAGTCGAATATTGCACCCGCGACTTATCGGCTAATAAGCTACTTTCTGACGATAGCGGTATTTTCTCTTCTGATTTTAAAATATATTCGACGTTAAAGTCAGGGTCTTGCAAAATCCATCTATCGTTTTCTGAGCAGTATACTTCCAATAAAGTGTGCGGGTTGACGACTCCATCAGAAATTTGAAATATATCGATTACTCTCGACT
>JBLHWR010000062.1:0-11420 GCA_047629275.1 Gammaproteobacteria bacterium | reverse complement strand
CGTTTCATGATGCAGTGAAATCTTCTTCTCTATCTTTAAATAATCAACGACTTGCTGAGGGCTTAACTCCTGGCGAATCAGTATCTCTATCCAACCAACTTCTTCAGTCACCTTAATGGCTTTGTGCGATTCCTGACGCCTAGTATCGCTTAGTCTTTGCGCTTGCTTGGGACGATAACCACACAGCCCTTGATTTCTTTGCAGTTCTCTAGATATAGTAGATGGGCTTCTATCGAGTATCTCTGCGATAGATTTTTGAAAGTATTCCAGTTTCTTCAAAGTATAAATCTGGTATCGTTCGTTCTCGGTCTGTTGTTGATAGTTCATTGTGCGTTTTCCTTTGGCGAGAAAAATGACGAACTATATTAGCTGGCCGTCTTTCTTTGGAATTGCACTTATTATCCGAAACCAAGGGCTACGAGCTTAATTCTGGTGACTTGATGTATGTCCCTAAAGATAATCATGTGACCTATGAATGTGATGACAAGTGTATTATTTTCTACGCCGCTTATCCCGTTGACTGGAAACAACTAGCGGGTATCACCCATGTGCCCGGTATCGATGAATCTGAAATGCCAGCATCGAGCGAAAGTTAGAACTAGAGCCTTTAAAAAAGTATTGATACCCCTTCTATTTTTTAGAAGGGGTATTGGTTACTACTCAGTAAGAAGGGTTTGCGATATTTCGATTACAGAAATAATTGAAACCTATCTCAAAGGTTGGAAGCTTGGTGATGGAAAACTAAGCCTGACCGCTACCGCAGATGGTTTCCATTATGACGACCCTAATACGGAACGAATTCAACGGCACGAGTTGGTTCAGTTTGTAAATGACTTTAAAAGCGCTGCGGTGGAAATGGGAGCAGAAGAAAATGCCAACCCGTTTTTAATCTATAGCGATGTTGTGATCGACTACAACACCAACCCAGTCACTGTGTGGTGTTGGTGGCAACCCAATGGCACTGATCTGCAAGGCAGTGCCTTAATTAAAGTTGGGGAAGCGGGTGTCTTGTACGAGAAGATTGCCTATTTTTTAAAATTGTCCTAAACGATAGCCTGAAAACAGTAAAAAATAGTGGTGAAGGAAGAATAACATTCTAGCCATGTTTGATACGCCTTTTACTCTGTTTTAACTTGGTGGATATGAATATCTTGCTGTGGGTAAGGGATGCTAATACCCGCTTCATCTAGCTTGCATTTAATGCCTTCGAGTAATTCAGCGCGAACGCCCCAATAATCAGCTGAATTCACCCAGGGACGAACATTTAAATTAATACTGCTATCACCCAGCTCTGCGACCGAAACGCCTGGTGTGGGATCTTTCAGAATAAGCTCGTTCGACTCTAAGATTGCCATAATAATGTCACGCGCCTGACCGATGTTGTCGCCATAACCAATCCCGATAACAAGGTCAATACGACGAGTAGGTAAAGCGCTGGTGTTGATAATATTACCGCTCAAAATGGCTGAGTTTGGAATTATGATGCGTTGGTTGTCTCCAGTATGCATCAGGGTAGCGAACAATCCAATGTCGTCAATGACACCGGCTGCACCTCCTGCGGTAACGAAGTCACCAGTTTTGAATGGACGAAAAATGATAATCATAACGCCAGCCGCAAAGTTAGATAATGAATCTTTCAGCGCTAAACCGACCGCTAGACTGGCAGCGCCTAAAACTGCCATTAATGATGTAACGTTCACACCGAGCGAGTCTACCGCGGCAAGTGCCACAGCGATGATCAATACGCCGTAAGAAATACCGCCTAAAAAATTAACTAGCATCGAATCAATGCCAGACTTGGCTAGTACTTTCTTGAGTAGATTGCTCAAAATTCGAGCAATGATTTTACCAACAATAAATATCGCTATTGCCATACTGACCTTAATGCCCCAGTCGACGCCATGATTAGCAATCCAGTTTGTTAGACTATCCATTTTTTGCCCCAGTTTTAGAATAATAAAGTAACGGATGAAGACTTACTTGATTAGATGGACCACTCTAAATGAAATTGAGCAGTGCAAACTACCGTAGATCCAAATCCACGATATATATTAAATGATTATATTAATAAAAATAACTATAAGGTTTAATCTGTCGGTTAAAAAGATTAACCAATTGAGTAAAATACATTTTAAGGAATTTTTTAGCTATAAAAATTCAATGATAGTGTCGCTAAAATTATAACAATGATAAATAGTAAAAAGCTGATGGCATGTTAATTAATGATATTTGTGGCTGGGCCGAAATGCCATGGACGTATCGCAGAACTTGACCCGGGTAAACGAGTAATTCTGATTGATGGCAAGCAACCAGGGCAGGGCGCGAGCGCTCGACACTCTGGATTCGTGGTCTCTTACGAATCACCGGACCATACTAAAGCCGGCTGTGACAGTTACATGGCACGGCATATCATCGATGGTGCGGACGTTACCGAGGTTGAAAGGCTAATGAACGAACATCAAATTTCCTGTGACTGGAGCAGAACTGGATCAAGTCATGCGGCGGTAGATCCGAAAAATTTCGATGCTATCAATCAGTATTAACAGTGCTTTTCGGATATGGGAATTGAATCGTCATTATTAAACCAGCAACAACTCAAGTCTCGGTTAGGCACTGATCATTATGGTCTGGACGTTTATTGCGAAGGTGGTGCCTTGCTTCAATCCGCCGCAGTGGCAAAAGGATGGCTTGAATCGTTATCGAAACAGATTGAAATCTATGCTGAATCACCAGTCATTGGCATTGGGCCAGGGCTGGACTCGACAATAACCATTAAACTAGTGGCGGGCGAGATGAAGGCTAAAAAAATAATTGTCTGCGTGAATGCGTCCTTACCTCGATTGGGGTTAGAGCAAAACCGAGTTTCCCGCTCGCGTTAACAGCTAGTCTTACCCGTTGTCTAAATGACGATGAAGTAATGGAAATGCAAGCTGTAGAACCCTGGGGCGTGCTGTCGCCGCAAGCACTCGCCGCAACCCTAAGGTTTACCGCTGACAAGCGACTATTGATTCGTAATACGGTTGAATATTTATCTGGAATCGATAGCAATCAACTACAAACACGGCGGCAGTTGCATCAGTCTGGTTTGCAAAAACGTTTTCCCTGACTAGCTGCCGACGCTATCGAATCAATTTGGTCAGGGCAAATTTGTGTTAGTCGTAATTCTCGTCCAGTATTTAGTGAATTAGAGAAAAATGTATTCGCATCCGGTTGCTATAACGCCTCAGGAATCGCCAGAGGCAATATCATGGGAAAGTTAATTGCGGAGCATGCACTTGACCATACATCCGAACTAGTCGGTTTGGTTAGGTCACTAACCAAACCTGCCTGGATTCCACCGAAACGTTTTTTCTCCACTGGCTAAAATGCACCTGGCCTCTGATCGCTCCAAGGGCTTGTCTGAAACTTAGTGCATCATCATAGACAGACAATGGGTGGAATGTTGTGACCATATGGCTACTGGTCAACAGCAACACCTCACGAACTCCAGTCAGTATTGAACCTAGAAATTACCACTAAACCAAACTTTGTTAGTATCTCGATCTCGACTAAATGAGAAAACCACAAAAGCGTGACTTGGTTTCAGATAATAGTCATGTAAAAGAATAATGAAGGGGATCAGATTTTTCTACACAAATATCAGAATTACTGTACGACTTAGAAAGACCTTCAGCTTCCATAACTAATATCAATGGTGCCCAGTATTTGTCTTTAGTCATAGTTCGTGTCACCATGTCTCATAAGCATCTGACACTATAAGTACACAAACAAAACCAATACTTACAGCAACCAGTCGGTGTATACCAATTGATTCCTTTAAAAAGAATCATCCAAATAAGGTCATGAACAAAGGTCCAGCAAACGATATGGCCACCACCTCTGCCAATGGCAGGAATCGTAACGCATTAACAAAAGCAAAAGACTCAATGGCATACCGCATCCTCCGATACAAATGCGGCCGCCAGTGTCGAATTTCGAATAAAGCTTCACCATCAAACCGCATCGATATGCCCACAATAACGACGATCAGAATCGCTTGAATAAATATGATTTCACTGGGAGGGTAGGTTGGCACTAACCATTTCGTCATTGGTACTCAGAAACAGGTCAGCGAATAACATGCAAAAATACCGCATACATTGCTAGTGATATTGGGCAATAGTGATTTCAATAGCGATATAACTGGCGTAAATGATGGAGGGTAATAATCTCTGACATTATCACTAATTGATGGGCATCCCTGTCGGTTAGGAATTATTTAATGTCGAGAACCTGCACGGACGGCATAACTATCACCCAGAAACTCACCAAAAATGTCACCTACTTCAGGATGCCTAATGGGTCGGCCAGAATCATCGATCAGCAGATTTTGTTGCGAAACGTAAGCTGTATAAACCGTTGATTCACTTTCGGCCAGAAGGTGGTAGTAAGGTTGATCTTTACGAGGACGAATGTCTTCAGGGATTGATAGCCACCATTCCTCGGTATTATTGAACTCGTGATCAACATCTATAATGACACCCCGAAAAGGGAATTTCCGATGCTTTACCACCTGTCCAATTGAAAATTGAGTTTCTATTATGTTCATTTCAATCGACAACATTGGGTCAAACATATTAATTTCAATCAATAGTGCTAACGCTGGTGAATAAATGTCAGTATTAACTGAATATTAGGCCATTTATTTGAAGGTTTAATCTATCGCTATAAATGTTGTTATATTAGAGCCACTTCGCGCTCGCCACATGGCTATTCGTTAGATGGGGTTAAAAGTGATAGCGCTTTCAGCTAAAAGGAGGTACTTCTCAATGAGGTTAATGACACTGAATATAGTTTGAGAAAACCATATAGCACTATACCGAACAGTCAGTTTCAGTATAATAATAAAATTTCAAATCTAACGAGTTGACTGGAGCTGTGAGGCTTTATCAAAACAATTACACAAAGCGTTTTACTTTTAATAGGCTGCATTTTGATATTATCTTGCTCGGGTAAGCGCCCGCTTAACTTGGGTGTTTATGACGGAGCGCTCTCGCTGTGTCCAGATACTCCAAACTGTGTTTCAAGCGATGCTAAAGACGCAAAGCACCGAATACAAAATTATACTTTAGCTTTAATGTCAGATGAGGCTTGGCAAACTGTTCGCAAGTTAGTGTTGGAATTGCCCCGAACTAAAATTGTGAAGGAGTCTGATGGTTATCTCCATGCGGAATGTCAGAGTGCTATATTTGGTTTTGTGGATGATTTTGAGCTTTACTGGCACCCTGGTGCTGAGTCTATTGCAATTAGGTCCGCTGCTCGTTTGGGTTTTTCTGATCTTGGCGTTAACCGCAAGCGCGTCGAGCAGCTTCGTTTGATTCTGATAGATCATGGCGTATTGAAATAGTCTATTTAGTCACACTCTTTGATTGATTAAAGTCCATTATGTAGTTTAAAAACGCGGGTCAAAATTGCACATCCGTTATTTAATTAATAGGTAGTAGCGCATTATGTATGATTACAAAGCACCTTTAAAAGAAATGCAGTTTGTTATTGAAGAGTTGGCTGAATTGTCAGCACTGACTGAGTTACCGGGTTACGAAGATGCGAATGATGATCTTGTCGAGGCTATTCTCGAGCAGGCGGGGAAGTTTGCGGAAGAGGTCATTGCGCCTTTGAATCAGTCAGGTGATGTCCATGGCACATTTATCGAGAATGGACAGGTTATCAGCCCACCAGGTTTTATGGATGCTTTTAAACAGTTTTCTGATAATGGTTGGTTGAGCATCAAACAACCAACTGAATTTGATGGTCAAGGTTTGCCTAATCTATTGCATTCTGCTGTGACTGAAATTTGGAACTCATCTAATATAGCGCTAGCCTTGTGTCCGTTATTGACCTCAGGTGCCATTGAGTCGATTGATGCTCATGCAAGCGATACATTGAAACAACAATATCTCCGTAAAATGGTTTCTGGCCAATGGACCGGCACCATGAACCTTACAGAGTCTCATGCGGGCACAGACTTGGCTGCCATTCGGACTCGGGCAGAGCGCGATGGTGAAAATTACCGCATCAGTGGACAAAAAATATACATCACCTGGGGTGAGCATGAGATGACTGAAAATATTATTCATCTCGTATTAGCTCGTCTACCGGATGCACCGGAAGGGGTTAAAGGTATTTCATTATTCTTGGTGCCCAAATTTTTGGTGAACGAAGATGGTAGCTTGGGTGATAGAAATGATTTAAAAGTCGTCTCTCTAGAGCACAAACTCGGCATACATGCCTCACCCACTTGCGTGATGAGTTATGGCGATAACGAGGGTGCTGTTGGTTACCTGATTGGTGAAGAGAACAATGGCTTAGCTTGCATGTTCACTATGATGAATAACGCGCGCCATGAAGTTGGAATGCAGGGCGTTGGCTTATCGGAAAGAGCTTATCAGGCAGCGTTAGCATACGCACAAGAGAGAGTTCAAGGTTATGCACATGGATCAAACGATCGAGTCACTATTATTCATCACCCTGATGTTCGACGAATATTAATGCAAATGCGGGCGCTGAGTGAAGCCAGTCGTGCATTTGGATATGTTACTGCGAGTATGACTGACCTAGCGAATCGTTCGGTTTTGGACGATGATCGGTCGCGTTATCAGCGCAGGCTCGACCTGTATATTCCAATCGTCAAATCCTGGTGTTCAGAGATGTCACAGGAAGTTACTTATCTGGGTGTACAGGTACATGGTGGAATGGGCTTTGTCGAAGAAACGGGTGTCGCTCAATATATGCGTGACGCTCGCATTCTGACTATTTATGAGGGCACAACGGGCATTCAGGCGCTTGACTTAATGGGGCGTAAAATGTGGCGTGATCGAGGTCAGGGTATGGGTGAGTTAATAGCAGAAATGGAGTTGTTCGAAAATGCTATGCCCAGTCATACTGATGCGTTTGATCGCATTAAACGAGAATTTGGCCGTTCATTGATCGGTTTGAAAGAATCAACACAATGGTTTTTGGCTCAGGCCAGCGACGATCCTTATCTGGGTGGCTCGATTGGTGTTAATTATATGATGCAAGCAGGTAATGTGATTGCTGGCTGGTTAATGGCTCGATCTGCAGTTTTAGCTCAGCAGCACATAGATGCTGGTGAGAGTGACGTTTTTTACAGTAGTAAAATAACGACGGCGTTATTTTTTGCAGAACATATTTTACCCCGAAGTGAAGCGTTAAAAATAACCGTTCAGGCTGGTTCAGGTGGTGTTATGGGTATTGATGTTGATGCTTTTAAAATTCATTAGATTATTAATGAGCCTTAATAAATAACACAAAGTGAATGGTGAATGACTAAAATGAATCAATTTAAATCAAGAACCTACAAAGAGCTTGAAATTGGAGATCAAGGGCGATTCTCTAAAACCGTTACTGAGCGTGATATTGCTCTATTTGGAGAAGCCTCGGGCGACGTTAATCCGGTTCATTTTGATGAAGCCTATGCCGCAAAGACTATTTTTAGAGGGCGTATTGCTCATGGCCTATGGTCCGCCAGTTTAATATCGACCTGCATTGGTACTGTTATGCCAGGGCCTGGTAGTATTTATTTGGAGCAAACTTTAGAATTTAAATTGCCTGCTCGTTTGGGTGATAACCTAACGGCTGTCGTTACTATTGAACAAAAGATCGATGCGAAAAAGTTATTGACCCTCAACTGCGTGGTAACTAATCAAAACAATGAAGTTGTTGTAATCGGAGAGGCAAAGGTCATACCGCCGCGAAAGAGTGCTGAACTTAATGCGCCAGCCTTACCAGCAATTACTGTCGCTGGTTTGCAGTAAAGGTGTCCAAAGTTGACCAATATTTAAGGGCTGATTTTAATTTTTTTACGACCGTTCCTACACGCTGGGGTGATGCTGATATGCTGGGGCACATCAACAATGTCATATTTGTTCGTTATATTGAATCAGGTCGGTTAGATTATCTCGATCGAGTGCTTGGCCTCAAATTCAAGCAGCCAGTGGAACAGGGAGTACTAGTTGCAGATATGCAGATTTCATACTTGAGTCAGGTGCATCACCCGACAAATCTCGAGATTGCAACGCGAGTCAGTCGAATCGGTAATACCAGTTTTGATGTGTCTGCTAACATTTATGATGAACATGGCAAAGTTGTAGTGACATCAAAAGCTGTCTGTGTGTGGTTTGATTTTGCACTTGGTCAGAAACAACCCGTACCATCAGCGGCTAGAGAGGCAGTTCTCAATTGTGAGGTAATTAAGCCTCAGTAAACCAAATTAGTCGAGTGTCTTGGTTGAGATTCTGTTCCTTGATAGAGCGGCTTTTCAGTCTGAAATTAATCGCTTTTGTGTGTTTTGTGGATGTTTTTTATAGCAATTCGATTGGATTGGTTTTAGTTTTCGTATTGTGTGGTAGAATGTGCGCCGATAGAAATCCCGTTCAATATAAATTACTTTGTAAATCAATGGCTTGCGTTAGATCAGCGTCTTTGATAAATGAAGCCAGAGCGCCATTCCGTTGCAACATGCCGACAATAAGTGGGCAATTAACAGTATTTTATAACTATTTTATTTGAGAATAACCATGGCTGACCTTGATAAGTATCGAAATATTGGCATTTTTGCCCATGTCGATGCCGGTAAAACAACGACCACTGAACGCATACTGAAGCTCACTGGAAAAATCCACAAAATTGGTGAAGTGCACGATGGTGCTGCGACGACTGATTTCATGGAACAAGAGCAAGAGCGTGGTATTACAATTCAATCAGCAGCGACAAGTTGTGAATGGGCTGGACATCGTTTCAATATTATCGATACACCGGGACACGTTGACTTCACTATAGAAGTTTATCGTTCACTAAAAGTACTCGATGGTGGTGTTGGCGTATTCTGTGGTTCTGGTGGCGTAGAACCACAATCAGAGACCAACTGGCGTTATGCGAATGAGTCGCGTGTTGCGCGTATTATTTTTGTTAACAAATTAGACCGACTGGGTGCTGATTATTTCCGTGTCGTAAAGCAAGTAGAAGAAGTATTGGGTGCTAATCCAATGATTATGGTGTTGCCAATTGGTACCGAAGAGGACTTCACTGGTTGTGTCGACCTCTTAACCCGTAAAGCGTGGATATGGGACGGTACTGGCGACCCAACTAACTATGTAATTCAAGAGCCACCAGCCGATATGGATGATTTAGTTGAAGAATACCGTGAAAAATTAATCGAAATGGCTGTTGAGCAAGACGATGACTTACTAGAAAAGTACCTCGATGGTGAAGAGCCAGCAATAGAAGATATTAAGCGTTGCATTCGAAAAGGAACAATTGCACTCGACTTTTTCCCGACTTATTGTGGCTCAGCTTTTAAGAACAAAGGCATACAGTTGATACTGAATGCGGTCGTTGATTATCTGCCGAACCCAACCGAAGTACCACCTCAGCCTGAAGTTGATCTTGAAGGTAATGCGACAGGTGAGTTTGCGGTTGTTGATGTTGATCGTCCGCTCCGTGCATTGGCATTCAAGATTATGGATGACCGTTTTGGTGCTTTAACGTTTACTCGGATTTACTCAGGTAAATTAGAAAAAGGCACAAGCGTATTAAATACCTTTACAGGTAAAACAGAACGAATTGGTCGTATTGTAGAAATGCATGCGGATGATCGAATTGAGCTTGATTCTGCTCAAGCAGGCGACATTGTTGCTATAGTTGGAATGAAAAACGTACAGACGGGCCACACGCTATGTGATCCTAAGTTTCCAGCAACTCTGGAGCCGATGGTATTCCCAGAGCCAGTTATTTCCATTTCAATTACGCCAAAAGATCAGAGTGCATCTGAGAAAATGGGTGTTGCATTGGGTAAGATGATTAAAGAAGATCCATCTTTCCATGTCGAAACTGACGAAGAAAGTGGAGAGACAATCATTAAAGGTATGGGCGAGTTGCACCTTGATATCAAAGTGGATATTTTGCGTCGTACGCACATGGTTGACGTAACTGTTGGCAAGCCACAGGTAGCTTACCGTGAAACAATTACGCAGCGCATTGAAGATAGTTACACGCACAAGAAGCAAACCGGTGGTTCTGGTCAGTTTGGTAAGATCGATTACGTCATCGAGCCAGGTGAGCCAGGTAGTGGTTACGAATTTGAATCAAAAGTGACTGGTGGTAACGTACCGCGTGAATTCTGGACTGCAGTTGAAAAAGGTTTTGGTGTTTGTATGGTTGAAGGCGTATTGGCAGGCTTTCCGCTACTGGACGTTAAGATAACCCTGGTAGATGGTGCTTTTCATGCAGTCGATTCTTCCGCTATTGCGTTTGAGACAGCGGCAAAGGGTGGATATCGTCAGTCAATTCCAAAGGCAAGTCCGCAGCTAATGGAGCCAATCATGAAGGTTGACGTTTTTGTCCCTGAAGATCACGTAGGTGATGTTATTGGTGACTTGAATCGTCGACGTGGCATGATCAGGGCTCAAGAAGCTGCAGCTAGTGGTGTACGTGTTAGAGCGAATGTGCCTCTATCAGAAATGTTTGGCTATATTGGTGACTTGCGTACGATGACTTCAGGTCGTGGTCAGTTTTCTATGGAATTTGAACATTACTTGCCATGTCCAAAAAATGTATCTGAGCAAGTTATTAAAGAAGTTAAGGAACGTAAAGAAGCTAAAAAGTAGTTTGTTTTGTCGAGTATAATTGGCTCGATATTGAAAGGCCTCGAATTATTCGAGGCCTTTTTTAATAAGGCGTAGATTAAAGTGTCAAATTAAACGTTATTGCTATTGACAGAACCATACGCCATGTAGAGAATACGCACCTTGTTTGGAGGGGTTCCTGAGTGGCCAAAGGGGGCAGACTGTAAATCTGCTGGCTCAGCCTTCGGTGGTTCGAATCCACCTCCCTCCACCATTTATTTAGTTAAGGGTGGCATTAGCTAATCAATCATTGATTTGTGATAATCATTGATTGTTGTTTTGTCACTTACGAATAGAAAATCGTGCAGAAAAGTGCGACTGTTTAGGCCAGTGAATTTGACGGCCTGAACTAAGGAAGTATTACTTGCGGGTGTCGTATAATGGTATTACCTCAGCCTTCCAAGCTGATGACGCGGGTCCGATTCCCGCCACCCGCTCCATTTAAAAGGTAGAGTTGTTATTGAATTAAGCTCATGTAGCTCAGTCGGTAGAGCACTTCCTTGGTAAGGAAGAGGTCACCGGTTCGATTCCGGTCATGAGCTCCAGTATTGAGCTTTAAGTTTTAAATCTAGCAATTATTGGCTAGGGGCCAGTTTTAGCTGGATTGTAATTAGATTAAGTAGCGCTGAGAGAACTGTTATGTCAAAAGCAAAATTTGAAAGAAACAAGCCCCACGTCAATGTGGGAACGATTGGTCACGTCGATCATGGCAAGACTACGCTAACTGCAGCACTGACC
>JBLHWR010000061.1:0-11845 GCA_047629275.1 Gammaproteobacteria bacterium | reverse complement strand
TGTTGCCGCTATGACTCTCTTAGCCTCAATAATGCCCTTGGAGGTTTCAACCGTAAAGCCTGGACAGCCAATATTAGCGGTAACTTTTGTTACATCTACGCCGGTCCGGATAGGGGCATTATACTTTTTAGCATAGTCATTAAAGTAATCTGCAACGCGTTCTTTGTTAGCAAAAGTATCTGAATCAATGTCGTCAAATTCCATACCAGGAAAACGGTCATGCCAAGCTGGGCCATTGGCAACAAGTGAATCCCACCTTCCTGTGCGCCATTTTTCTGCAATACGATGACGCTCCAGAATCAAATGAGGTACGCCGTGGCTGCTCAAGTGTTCACTCATGGCTACGCCCGCCTGGCCGGCACCAACAACAAGAGTATCAATTTTTTCAGTTGTCATTTGTGTAGTCCTTTATAGGTTTATCAGTGTTCAAGGTCAAACAATGATACCCACTGTTGATTAACTATGGTCAGGCGCTTAAATCGAATAATCAGCTTACGAGGAATGACTGCATTGATAAAATATTATTAACTGATCAATTACATCAATAAAAGTAATGTAGGAGCCAGGCATTACAAAGCAATGACTTCGCTAGATACTAACAGCAAAGGTTTAAGTTCATCTGATTTATAAAAACTGAGCCAGGACGGCAGTAAATACTAATTTACATATGTCAAAGATCAGGACATAGTTGTAATAGTTATATTAATGCAGCAGGTTTAACTATGACCATACCCGTAACACACAAACGTATCCGTATGTTTAATACCAAGGATACTTACCCCAATCAATCCCTCGACAATGACTTGTGTCAGGCGGTTGTGGCCGGCAATACAGTTTATGTCAGAGGCCAGATTGGAAGTGATTTTGATGGTAATTTGATTGGGCTTGGAGATGCCGCAGCACAGGCTGAACAGGCGATGAAAAATGTTAAACAGCTACTCGAGGAGTCGGGTAGTGACCTCAGTCATATTGTTAAGACCACGACTTATATTACTGATCCAAGATACCGGGAACCCGTTTATCAAGTAGTGGGTAAATGGCTAAAGGGCGTTTTTCCAATTTCTACAGGTATTGTCGTCGCTGGTTTGGGTCAGGCCGAATGGTTGATGGAAATTGATGTCATCGCCGTTATTCCTGCTGCTTCTACGATCTCTGATTAACGACTAGTACCCTAATTTTCTGTGAAATTCACACTAAAACAACTATCTTATTTTGTTGCTGCGGGCGAGGCAGGTAGCATTCTTAAGGCGGCTGAAAAAATCCATGTTTCTCAACCTTCGATCTCAAATGCAATAACGCATCTGGAAGATATATTTGAACTCCAGTTATTTATTCGCCATCACGCACAGGGTATGAGTCTGACGACGGCTGGCAGTCAAATTATGGCGCAGTCAAAACGATTATTGCGGGATGCGAATGAGCTCAAAAGTTTTGCGGGTAAATTATCAGACCATATATTTGGTTCAATTAATATTGGTTGTTTCACGCCTCTTGCGCCTATCGTAACGCCCGAATTATGTTACGGCTTTATGCAATCGTTTCCTGGTGTTGATGTAAACGTTAACGAAAATAATCAGGCTGAGCTATTGAGTAGCCTAAAAAAGGGTTCAATCGATCTAGCGTTAACCTATGACCTTCAACTCGATAGCGATATTAATTTCACACCACTGGCTGAATTGAAGCCTTATGTATTATTAGCTGAAAATCACCCACTGTCTAACAAGAAAGCTGTAACATTGACGCAACTCGCTGAGGAAAATTTTATTTTACTCGACCTGCCATTGAGTGATGCTTACTTCATGTCATTGTTTTCTATAAATAATGTAAAGCCCATTATTCATGCCAGAACAAAACATATTGATGTGCAACGAGGTTTAGTTGCCAACGGCTATGGTTATAGTCTCGCCAATGTGCGGCCATTAAATAAAAAATCACTCGATGGAAGTGGGCTGTCTTATGTACCTTTATTGGGTGAATATCCAAGCCTTACTTTGGGTATAGCAGTGCTTGAAAAAATAAGAAAGACGATGGCAGTCGATAGTTTTAATACCTATTGCATCGAACAAATTAGTTCAAATCATATTCCAGGTATGGCCAAGCTATGATGCTTCAGGAGTCAACTGCATGAGTAGAAATCCACGTTACGACATACTATTCGAGCCCGTTAAGATAGGCCCACTGACGGCAAAGAATCGCTTCTATCAAGTACCACATTGCAATGGGGGTGGCTTTCGTGACCCTTCGGCGGTAGCTGAAATGCGTCGAGTCAAGTCTGAGGGCGGCTGGGGTGTGATATTCACCGAACAGGCTGAACTGCATCATACGTCGGAAATTGCCCCTTTCATTGAATTACGTCTTTGGGATGATGATGATATTCCGATGCTCGCAAAAATGTCCGATTCAATGCATGAATATGGCGCACTAGCAGGTATCGAACTGGCTTATTCGGGTGTCAACGGCCCTAATTTATATTCAAAAGAAGTACCGCGTGCACCGACGGCGATGCCGATACGTACTTTCACCAATGACCCAGTCAGTGCAAGGGCAATGACTAAACGGGATATTCGTGATTTGCGACGCTGGCATCGTAATGCATTTAAACGTGCTAAGGCCTCTGGTTACGATTTAGTTTGTCTCTATGGTGCCCATGGGTTCGGCATCATTCAGCACTTTCTATCGACAGCAACCAACCATCGAACTGATGAATACGGTGGCAGTTTGGAAAATCGATCACGTTTAATGCGTGAATTGGTTGAAGAGGGTAAAGAAGTAATAGGCGACAGCTGCGCGATCGCCCTAAGGATATCTCTTGATGAAATTGTTGGCGATCTTGGTTTTGGCAACAACGAAGTACGTGACATGGTAGCAATGCATTCTGATCTACCTGATATATGGGATCTCGCGCACGGTACCTGGGAAGACTGTTCCGGTACATCACGTTTTAAAGAAGAGGGCGCACAGCAGTCATTAGTCGAGGGTTTTAAATCACTCACCAGTAAACCGGTCGTTGGCGTAGGGCGTTTCACGTCTCCCGATGTGATGGTGAAGCAAATTAAATCAGGCATTCTCGATTTCATAGGCTGTGCACGACCTTCTATAGCGGATCCGTTTTTACCTAAAAAAATTGATGAAGGCCGAGTTGAAGATATTCGCGAATGTATTGGTTGCAATATTTGTGTGAGTGGCGACATGACTATGTCTATTTCGCGCTGCACACAAAATCCAACCTTTATGGAAGAATGGCGAAAAGGTTGGCATCCAGAAACTATGCATGCGAAGGGTGTTAGTGATTCAGTACTAGTGGTTGGCGCTGGGCCTGCTGGTTTGGAAGCCACGCGAGCGCTGGGCTTGCGTGGTTACCAGGTTGTGCTTGCCGAAGCCAGCACAGTGATAGGTGGTCGAGTGGCAAAAGAAAGGCTATTGCCGGGTCTGTCAGCTTGGGGACGAGTCGCTGATTATAGAGAATATCAAATTAGTCAGATGGAAAATGTAGCTGTTTATCTGGATAATAACCTGAGTGCAGACGATGTCCTTGAATTTGGTTTCGAGCATGTTGTATTGGCGACAGGCTCCAGTTGGAGAAATGATGGAGTTGCGCGAGTACATCTGAAACCTATGCTAAATGACCAATCGTTGCCGGTTTATACCCCGGATGATTTGATGGCAGGCAATCGACCGACAGGTCATGTTGTTTTGTTTGATGACGATCATTATTACATGGGTGGCGTTATAGCTGAGTTATTGGTGAATAATGGTGCAACAGTTACGTTAGTGACACCCGCCGCTTATGTATCAGAGTGGACTAATAATACGTTGGAACAAGCGACGATTCATCGCAAGCTTGTTAATCTAGGTGTGGAAATCTTGTTGAATCGTACTGTGACAGAAATAGCGAACGGGCAAGTTGTTACCGAGTGTGTTTATTCTGGACAAAAGCAATACCTCGAAGCATCAGCTGTCATTATGGTCACCTCACGAGTCGGCAATGATGATTTATGGAACGAGTTAGTATCGCGTGAAGGCGAGTGGGCAGGTCATGGCGTTCAGTCAATTAAGCTGATTGGCGACGCTGAGTCGCCAGCGCCTATTGCTTGGGCTACTTATGCTGGTCATCGTTATGCACGTGAATTAGATATGCCCGATATTGGAGATGAATTGCCCTTTCGTCGTGAAGTAGCACAATTGAAGTTTTAACTTTCTAGTGTGTTTCTGAAAGTTAGAAATTGGGTGGTGTGGCAGCAGTGACAACTTCACATTCTTCGGTGTCGATATTACGGAAGCGATGAGGGACTCTGGCATCGATATAAAAACCATCACCGGTTTCGAGTAACTGAACTCTTTCTCCAATAGTTAGTTCCATACGGCCACGCACTACGACACCGACTTCTTCACCATTATGGGCAATTAAATTTTCACCTGTGTCACCACCAGAAGGATAGAATTCATGCAGGAATCGAATTTTTCGATCTTTTCGATCAGCACCAACCACACGAAAGGACATGCTGCCGTCAGACATTCCAAGCAGTTCATCTTTTTTATAATAAAATTTTTCCTCAACATTTTTGTTGTCAGAGAAAAACTCTATTATTGTCATCGGAAAACCATTCAATACTCGTGTTAATGAATCTACCGAGGGGCTGACTTTATTATTTTCGATTACGGATATTGCACTATTAGGAACACCAGCCCGTCGACTCAGTTCACGTTGAGAAATGCCATTACGCTTCCTTAGTTCTTTTAACCGTTCTCCAACATTAATCGAAGTCATTAAATTTAGCCATCTCTTTAAAGGTTCAACACATTAGTAGCCTTCATAACCCTGCAATACATTAACCGCATTGATACCAATTTCTTCTACCGCATATCCCCCTTCCATAATAAATAGAGTGGGAAGTCTGAGTGCCCCTATAGTGGCGCCATAGCGTTTAAAATCGTCACACTGCAATTTGAAAAAAGAAATTGGATCATGTTCAAACGTGTCAACCCCAAGTGAGATAACTAATGCATCAGGCGAGTAGTTAGAAATTTTTTTGCAAGCTTGATCCAACGCACCAGCCCAGGTTTTGTAATTGGTATTGGGTCTCATTGGGTAGTTGAAATTGTACCCTTCACCATCACCTGCGCCCTTTTCGTCGTCATAGCCTAGGAAGTGAGGAAAGGCATCTTTTGGATCACCGTGTAAGGAGAGAAACATTACATCTGACCGATTGTAAAAGATATCCTGGGTGCCATTGCCGTGATGGAAGTCAACATCCAATATTGCCACTCGACTCGCACCCTGGTCGATAAATGCCTGAGCTGCGACGGCTGCATTATTGATAAAGCAATATCCCCCATACATGTCGCTAGCAGCGTGATGACCTGGAGGACGACACAGTGCAAAAGCATCTTTGGCACCGTTTTTGATCGCTTCCTGTGCTGTCAGTGCAACGTTTGCGCTGGCGCGTGCAGCTTCCCAAGTACCATTAGAGATCGATGTTTCACTGGCTAATGCGTAATAACCCATTCGACCCTCTATATGATTGGGAATGTGATGGCTCGACATAGCCCGAGATGGCCAAACCGTTGGGATGGCCTCACCCTTATAGCCCGTTGCAACCCAGTCACCCCAGCATTGCTCTAGAAAGGTAAGAAAACCAGTATCATGAATGCGGGTTATTGGATCAAGCCCAAATTCTTTAGGTACGATGATTTCGCCAATTTTTTCAGTTTTTAAACGTTCGAGAATGTACTCTGCTCGCATTGGGCATTCATAAGGGGGAACTAATTCTCCGCCAGAAAGTTCGGTTTTTGAATTGCGTAACGTATGTTTTTCGCTATAGACAGAAAGCATAACTCACCTCTAAAAATTGTTTTTAAAATATACTAATCTAAATATGGATTTTTGGATCCAGTTTCCAGGCGGGTTTCTCAAATGCCTGTTCATAGGCCAGTGCCCCCGTGAATACGCGTTGATCATCAAAAGTTCTGGCGACTATTTGGATACCACTTGGCACACCGTTTGAGGTCAATCCGCTAGGCATCGACATGACTGGGCAACGGCTTAACATGTTAAACGGGTAGGTCATTGACCAATGTTCTTCGTTTAGTCGTTTGATAGTATTGTTAATTTGGATGTCGCTAGCTGGCCACGAAAACTCAGCAGGCACACCACTAGTTGCAAGGGTTGGACAAATAAATAAGTCATATTGGTCCATCAGTGGCCCAAATTCGTCATACATTTTCACTGTGGTTTTGATCGATTTTATGAAATCTTGCTGGGTTGAATTCAAGGAATTTTCGAGAAACCATCTCGAATAGTCAGTTAAATCGTCACGATTGGTTTGGAGCAGGCTGGCGATTGTTGACGCCCAGCCATGAGCCCAGTAGTGATGAGCTGCATCGATAATAGATTCATCCCAGCCTATTTTAACTTCAACTACGGTAGCCCCTAATTGCCGAAAAACTTCAAGGGCCTGCTCGGTATTTCGACGAACACTTTCATCGATTTCAAAAAAACCAAGCTCCATAGAATAGGCTACTTTCCAACCTTTTAAACTATCGACTGGTTTGTGGTCAATTTTTACGGTGTCACGCAATGAAGCAATATCTTTATTGTGTGGGCCCGAAATAACATTTTGCATTATTGCCGTATCGGCAACACTTCGAGCCATGGGTCCAGAGTGGCTATAAAAATCTAAATTGAATACTGGTATCTCAGGATTACGGCCATAGGGTGGTTTGTACCCGACGATGCCGCATTGGGCTGCTGGAATACGAATCGATCCACCAATGTCTGTGCCGGTCGCTAGCGTGGTAGTTCCTGCTGCGAGCGAGGCGCCTGACCCTCCAGATGAACCACCCGGGGTAATATCAAGATTCCACGGGTTACGCGTGACCCCCCATAAACGAGAGTGACAGGCGCCAAGCAGGCAAAATTCAGGTGTAGTTGTTTTGGTATGACAAATGGCACCCGAATCTAAAAGCCGATCAATAATGACATCGCTTTCGTCATCTACTCGGTTTTGGTAAACTAGAGAAGAACTGGTGCGTCGAGTGCCTTTTAATTTGAATTCGTCTTTGACTGCTAGCGGTAAACCTTCGAGTGGTCTTTGGGTCCCTTTTTGATATCGATTTTCAGCTAATTTAGCTTGCTCAATTGCTTGTTCGAAATAACTATCAGTAAAAGCATTGATATAGGGCTCAATTGACTCTGATCGTGAAATCATAGCTTGCATGAGTTCAACGGGAGAGAGTGACTTATTCTTAAAGGCTGTTAGAGCATCAATACCATTAAGGTAAACGAGTTCATTGTCAGACATTTATTTCTCCTGAAAAATTGCACCCAGCTGTATGGGTGCAATAGGTACGCATTACTGATGACAAAGATTTACAGCAATGTTTACAGTAAGACTTTAGTCCAAACTCTGTCATATAACTTGATTGACTTACCACTACAGCTCTCGCTGAAGTGAACTGGAATGCTAGGGTCCAAGTTTATCTCTGGCGCGGTACCTAATTCAGGGTCAATAAATGCGGCAATAGCCTTGCCATCCAGAGGCGATGCATAGCGGTTGAAATTGGATATTGCAGCACCATTTTTAGCATCCATCATGAAGTTCATGAATTTTTCAGCATTGGCTTTATTGGGCGCGCCTTTTGGAATTACCAGGCTATCAAACCAACCGATAATACCTTCCTTTGGGTGAACATATTTCAGTTGCGTAACACCGTCTCGAAGGCGAGTCTTCATTGAATAGCCATCCCACTGACTACTGACAAGGACTTCGCCACTGGCTAGATTAGCGACCATTGTTTCAGAGTTGTAAGTTTTTACATGTGGCTTTTGCTTGAGCAGCAAAGCCAGTACTTCTTTCATGTCTGTGGGGTTTTCGTTGCACTGTTCATGGCCAAGGTACATTAGTGCTAATGGGATGACTTCATCTGGCGTTTTGAAGACCTGAATTTTGCCTGCTACCGAATTGTTCGGTTCAAAAAATTCCTTCAGAGAATTACCTGGGCCATCATAGCCATCCATATTGATCGAAAATGATGTTGTTCCCATTTGATAAGGAATAGAGTATTCCTGAGTAGGGTCCCATGGGGGGCTCTGCCAACGCATGTCGACGTTTTTATAGTTAGACATACCTTTAACATTTACTTTTTCAAGCATGCCTTCAGAGACCATGATAGATACAAAATTCTGACTCGGAACAACAATATCGTAACCAGTTGCGCCTGACTTGAGCTTTGCCAGTAGAGTTTCGTTTGAATCATAGGTATCCAGATTAACTTTAATGCCCGTTTCTGTTTCGAACTGGGCAATCAGATCATCCGGTGTATAGTCTACCCAGTTGTAAAAGTTTAGTTCTTCGGCGGCGAATGTCGCAGAACTAAACAAGGCTGCCGCTGCAATGATGCCAGCTTTTTTCTTTACGTTAGTGAACATAGTTACTCCCCTCATTTTTTTTTGATATAAACCAGTAAGCCCCGACCAGTGTCAATGATGTAAGAAAAAGGATGGTTGATACTGCGTTAATTTCAGGTGAAACACCTAAACGGATCATGCCATATATATACAATGGCAAGGTTGTGGCGCCAGCGCCTGCGACCATCAACGAAATTATAAAGTCATCAATAGAGATAATAAATGCGAGTATTCCACCTGCAAATATCCCTGGTTTCAGTTGTGGCAAAACAATATGCCAGAGTACCTTTACATCATTGGCATAGAGATCTCTTCCAGCTTCCTGCAAGGTGTCGTCCATACCAGCGAGTCGTGCTCTAATTGGCATAAACGCAAACGGGATACAGAATACGATATGTGCAACAATAATTGAGGTCAGCCCTAACGGAAAATTTATTGCCGCAAAAAAACTGAGTGTCGCGACTGCGGTCGCTATCTCAGGTACCAGTAATGGCAGACTAATGACACCCAGACATAAAGTTTGACCCTTGAATATGCCTTTGGACAGGATGAGTGCCGCCATGGTGGCGAACAAAGTCGCACACACTGTTGCAACTACAGCGACAATTAAACTATTAATGATGGCGTTTTGAATTGCCTCGTTAGAAAAGGCCTTGACGTACCACTTGGTGCTAAATTCAGTCCACACTTGAGCGATACGATTGTCATTGAATGAGAAGGCGATTAATACCGCAATAGGCCCATAAAGATAGACGAAAAATATACAGGCCCACCATTTTAGCCAGGGAATTCTCCCTTTGTTTGTGTTGGAGCTGGACCGACCAATATTGCTCGCCATTTCTATTTCTCCAGATAGGCGCTTTTACGCGATGCTTTAATGTAAAAGTAAGAGCCAAAGGCCACTAACATCAGTAGTAACATCGTTAGCGCACCACCAAAAGGCCAGTTACGAGCCGAAGAGAATTGAAATTGAATCAAGTTACTTAGCATCATTTTCTTACCACCACCCAATATGGACGGCGAAATAAAATCACCTAAACTAAGAACAAACACTAGGATACAACCAGCAATAATACCCGGTAAGCAAAGTGGCATTACAATGCGTTGTATGACAGCCCATCGATTAGCATATAAATCATGAGCCGCTTCAACTAATCCGAAATCAATTTTTTCGAGGCTAGCGTATATAGGAAGGATCATTAATGGTATGTAGCTATAAACAAGACCAACCCCTATTGCCATATTGCCATACATCATTTCGAGGGAACCATCGATCAGGCCCATTGCCAGAAGTGGCTGTTCAATCATACCGTTTTTACCTAAGATCAATATCCATGAGTAAGCTCGGATGAGTAAATTAGTCCAGAATGGGATGGTGACTAATAATAATAAAATGTCGCGTCGTTCTGGTGGTTGTTGGATGATATACCAAGCTACTGGAAATCCAACGAGGAATGATAATGTGGTGCCAATGGCAGCGAGCATAACCGAACGCCAGATAATTTGAAGATATATAGAATCAAAAATTAAAGTGTCGTCAAGATCACGATCAAAGAATAATTGTATCCATGCATCAAGACTAAAACCGGCCTCTACACCACCATAAGAATCTGCTGGTTTAAATGAGTAAAGGGCAAGTAAGGCGATCGGCAGCACCATAAAAATAAAAATAGTGATCAGCGCTGGTGAAAGTCCAAGCCACCTTCGCGTAATAGGGTTGGCTGGTAGTTTAATTTCCATGATTGATTATTAATCTTCCAACAAGGTAGCAGCCCCATTCGGCACACTTAAACCGACGGTTTCACCGATCGCAGGTAATTGCTGATCTAGGTCTATGTTTTGACATCGAACTTCCAATTCGGTCGAATCATCAATCTTTACGGTTAAATAGGTGTCAGTGCCCATATAAGTAGAGTCGACTATGGCCCCCTGAATGAGTCCTTCAGCGCTGGGCACAAGACTAAATTTTTCAGGGCGAATTGCCAGTGTGACCTGATCACCAACCTGATGCAGTGATGTTTTATTCACTGAAAATTCGATATTATTATGAGAACAAACGTAGCTTTTTTCATTTTCAGAACTAACTTTGGTATCGATTAAATTGACATCGCCAATGAAATTAGCAACAAATCGATTTCTCGGACGTTCATAGATCATCTGAGGTGAATCTAGCTGTTGTAACTTACCCTGAGACATGACGGCAACACGGTCGCTCATACACATGGCTTCCTCTTGGTCATGGGTCACAAAAACAAAGGTGATGCCTGTTTCTTTCTGAAGGCGTTTGAGTTCTAGGCGCATCGCTTGACGCAACTTTAAGTCTAAGGCTGAAAGTGGTTCGTCAAGAAGCAGAACCTTAGGCTTGGGTGCCAATGCTCTCACCAATGCAATTCTTTGTTGTTGTCCACCGGATAACTGATTTGGCATACGGTCGCCAAATGTTTCCATTTTTACCAGCGATAACATTTCCTTCACTACTGATGCAATTTGGTCGCTGTTCTCACCTTTCATTTTGAGACCAAAACCAATGTTTTGAGCAATTGTCATGTGTGGGAAAAGGGAATAACTTTGGAATACAGTATTAACTGGCCGATCGTTTGGATCGAGTCCCTCGAGGTGATCACCATATAATAAGATAGCGCCATCTGTTGGTTGTTCGAACCCCGCGATGAGCCGTAATAAAGTGGTTTTGCCACAACCAGAAGGACCTAGCAGGGTAAAGAATTCATTGTCCTGGATTTCGATACTGACATTATTAAGCGCTACGATCGGCGGATTACTGGCGTAATGCTTGACGACATTATTGACTGAAATAGCAGGAATTGGTTTATTCATTAACTACGGCTGATTAAAATTTTTGGCGACGCTTCTTGAGACCAATAAAATATTCTCGCATCATGCCTTTTATTATGCTTCCAGCCTAATCACAACGCCTCATGGCTAGTGATTCCGATAATAACTAATTTAATATCGCGAATACTATTCCCGCTGTGATCAATATATCGATCAGAAGTGATCCAATCATTACTTAATTTAAAATAGATGTCAACGATGAATTATGAGTGCCCACACTGGGTGCAGACTAGTTTACATTTATTAAACTGGTAGTTTAATAAATGATATTCTGAGGCTTTTGCTGGTTTTATAAAACAACTGGGGTTATAAAATTTGGCGCTATAAAGTATAGTCAATAATGACTTGTAGCTCGATTATTCCTTTGCTACTGTTCTATATATTGATCACTACTTGAGCCGCAGTGCTATTCAAGTTTGATTGCCACATTATCTTTGGTCGTATTCCGATGGACAATTACTCTTACAAAGCGGGCCAGTCTGAACCTCGCTGTCGCTCTTACTACGCTGAAACGATTCGCAATGAAACCAGTTACCAGCCACTCAGTGAAGATATTCAGGTCGATGTGGTTATTGTTGGTGGTGG
>JBLHWR010000060.1:0-12252 GCA_047629275.1 Gammaproteobacteria bacterium | reverse complement strand
TTTAGCGGGTTCATTGATGACTCCTAGAATTTATTGTTTTAGAAATGCGGTGCAATATCTCCTAGTTGGGTGATATCGTATCCGCTATTTGCCTCTAGAATTATAGGGGTTTTAGTTAGACGGTGCAATTAGACAATGTTGTAGCGTTGGAATTTATCTGAAACTATTGGGGTTTTCCCTTTTTTTGTGAGGTTATATGTGCGGTTTGTTTGGAGCTTTGAGTTTTACCAGCCAGGGTATTGATAAAGGGTTGGCTCAAGTAATGTCAGAAAAAGTTGCTCGTCGTGGACCTGATGATAAAGGAGAGTGGTTTGATGGCCCCGTCATGCTTGGGCATCGTCGATTATCAATTATCGACCTTTCGGCTGCTGGACACCAACCGATGCATGATGTTCAACAGCGATATAGCATTGTTTTTAATGGCACTATCTACAATTACCCCGAACTTCGTGAAGAGTTGCTAGCCAAGGGTTACAAGTTTCAATCGCACAGTGATACCGAAGTTATCCTCAATGCTTATGCCTGCTGGGGTGATCAATGTAGTGAAAAACTGACAGGAATGTTTGCGTTTGCGATCTGGGACAAGCAGAGACAAAGTCTGTTTCTTGCTCGTGATCGTCTCGGTATTAAACCTTTGTATTTCGCTAAAACTTCGACTGCGTTCTACTTCGCCTCAAATCCGCAGGCGTTACTTGCCACTGGGCAGTGTGATACTTCAATCGATGCGGTCGCCCTGCATCATCAGTTGAGTTTACATGCAGTTATTCCTGCGCCTCGAACACTGTTTAAAGGGATACGCAAATGTAAACCAGCTTGCCAAATGCAAATTGGTGTCGATGGGGTGTTATCGCAACAACGCTATTGGACTTTGTCGGCTAAACGCCAACAAGCAGAGCTATCATCTCAAGACTGGAATGAAGCGATTCACCAAGCGTTGTTGAAAGCAGTCAAAAAGCGCATTCAGATTGCCGATGTACCGGTTGGTGTGTTGCTATCAGGTGGGCTCGACTCCAGTTTGCTTGTGGCTCTATTAGATGAAGCAGGTGTCGGTAAAATTAAAACCTTCAGTATCGGTTTTGAAGATCAGCCCGAAGAAAAAGGCAATGAATTCGAATTCTCTGATGCCGTTGCCAAACGATACGATACCGATCATCACAAGTTTCAAATTCCTAATGCAGAGGTGCTCACAAGACTACCCGAAGCGGTACGAGCGATGGCCGAGCCCATGGTAGGACAGGATGCGGTCGCATTTTACTTGCTATCGGAACAGGTATCAAAATCGGTTAAGGTGGTGCAAAGCGGGCAGGGCGCTGATGAAGTGTTTGCCGGTTATTTCTGGTATGACCGAATGCAGGCAGCCTCTGGTTCGTCAGCACATCGATTTGCATCGAATTATGTTGATCGTGATCATGATGAGTTTTGTGAAACGGTTGATAATGCCTATCGGGGAGAGGACCATACGTCGGCGTTTATTGAGAAACAGCTTGAGACCGAACATGCAGACACGTTTATGGATGCGGTATTACGATTCGACACAACAACACTCATTGTCGATGATCCAGTTAAACGAGTAGACAATATGACTATGGCCTGGGGCCTAGAGGCCAGAGTGCCGTTTTTAGATCATGAATTGGTCGAATTGGCAGCAGCCTGCCCAAGTGAATTAAAGCTGAAGCATGGCGGTAAAGGTATCTTGAAGGAAATTTCACGCGGGCGAATTCCCGACGCTGTTATTGATCGCCCAAAAGGTTATTTCCCTATGCCAGCACTGAAGTATGTACGAGGTGAGTTTTATGACTTCATGGCTGATACCTTAAACAGTCAGGCAAGCCTGGAGCGGGGCATTTTTAACCGACAATATGTAGATAAGCTATTGCAGGAACCTGAAAAACATTTCACACGACTCAATGGCAGCAAGCTTTGGCACTGTGCATTGCTAGAGTATTGGTTGCAGCAGCAAGTATAGGGCCTTATTAAAAGACGGCTTTTGTCTAGACTGTCGCATTAGCACCGTGCTTCAGCCCGTATGTATGGCATACATGCGGAGATGCTTCGTTGAACTTACTAAAAATACTGCTTATCGAAACGCCTAGAGTCAGTAAATAGTTTGTTACTCTGATTTTAATCGGTCAGGAAAACAGTTATCATAATAACCCACTACTTTAGTCAGTTATTATTCAGCCACCCAACCAGAGGAATTCAGATGGACGTTTTAGACCGTATTAAGCAACAGGTTGAAGGTCACCCTGTATTGATTTATATGAAAGGCACACCTCAACTGCCGCAGTGCGGATTTTCGAGCCGAACTGTAGAGGCACTCAAGTCGCTTGAAGTGGAGTTTGCTTATGTCAATGTATTATCAGACCCAGATATCTTTCAAAACTTACCGAGATTTGCCGACTGGCCAACATTCCCTCAAGTCTATGTTGACGGTGAACTGATTGGTGGCTGCGATATCACACTAGAAATGCATGCTTCTGGTGATTTGCAAAAAATGGCGACTGATGCGGTCGCGAAAAAATCTTAATAGGCGATTATGATTGTCAGACTAAGATTTTTTGATTAGAACTAAATGGCCCTGTTGGTTACGACAGGGCTTTTTTGATTCTCAGGTTCTTTACTTCATACTCTATTTTAGAGGATTGTTGGAATTCTAATACAATTCAAAATCATTTTATGTGCCTATAAACGGAGTCTCGTTAACAATCTTGCAAAATAATTCTGCTGTGATTTCTGCATCGTATATAGCGGAATGTGCTTCGTTAGAATCCCATTTTAATCCTGCGGCTTGAACCGATCGAGCTAATACGGTCTGACCATAAATCAAACCAGACAAGCTCACTGTGTCAAAACTACTAAACGGATGAAATGGATTACGCTTAATTCCAGTGCGTTGTGCCGCAATATTGATAAATTTCAAATCAAAATTGGCGTTGTGACCGACCAATATCGCCTTAGTGCAACCGTGTTTCTTTAGTGCCTCGCGTATGGGTTTGAAAATTTTAGGCAAAGCCTGTTTTTCATCGATAGCCATTCGAAACGGGTGATCAACATCAATACCGTTAACCTCCATCGACTTGGGCTCAAGGTTCGCACCTGGAAATGGATTGACGTGACAGGTAATGGTTTCAGCGCAATAAAACTTACCTTGGTCATCTATATCAACTATAACCGCCGCAATTTGAAGCAGAGCATCAGTTTGCTCGTTAAATCCGCCGGTTTCTACATCGACGACCACTGGCATATAACCACGGAATCTTTGTGCCATCGCAACGACGTTACTCATTTTCAACGATGCTCCATTGCAGTGTTTCTCCTGCTTTGAAAGGGATAAGCAATCCGCCGGGATAATCTAATGATTGTGGTACCTGCCATGCAGATTTTTCTAGTGTGATTTGTTGAGTGTTAACCGGTAACCGGTAAAACTTTGGACCATTTAAACTCATGAATGCCTCAAAGTGAGTAAAGTTTCCAGCTAACTCAAAAGCCTCGGCGTATAGTTCTATTGCACAGTAAGCCGAATAGATACCAGCACAGCCACAAGCAGATTCTTTAGCCGTCTGGCTGTGCGGTGCACTATCAGTTCCCGCAAAGAAACTACCTGAATGACCCGTTGCGGCATTCATTAACGCAACTCGGTGTTCTTCGCGTTTAGCAATGGGTAGGCAATAATGATGTGGACGAATGCCACCTTCGAACATGGCATTGCGATTGATTAATAAGTGATGTGGGGTGATAGTGGCAGCAACATGATCGTCTTGCGCCAACACAAAATCGACTGCGTCACGGGTGGTGATGTGCTCAAAAACGATCCTTAATTCAGGGAAATCATTCCGAATATGCTGCATGGTTGAGTCGATAAAGTGCTTTTCTCGATCAAAAATATCAACTGTGTTATCGGTCGCCTCGCCGTGTATGAGAAGCGGGAACTGATGTTTTTGCATGGCTTCCAGAACAGGATAAATTTTCTGGATATGGGTGACACCAGCATCAGAATTAGTGGTTGCACCCGCTGGGTAGAGTTTTGCCCCCAGAATGTTGTAGGATGCACTGGCGAGAGCAATGTCTTCGATCCGAGTATTGTTAGTCAAATAAAGTGTCATTAATGGTTGAAACTGACTGCCCTCAGGCAGGTCAGACAGTATTCGCTGTCGATATGATTCTGCTTCTTCGCAATTGGTGATGGGTGGTTTTAAATTAGGCATCACGATAGCGCGACCAAATTGTTTGGCGGTGTCGCCAACGACGGCAGCAAGATAGGGTGAATCTCTCAGATGCAGGTGCCAGTCGTCAGGTTTAATAATGGTTAACTTATTCATAGTGTTATCAATTAGTAGAAATAATTATGTGTAAAGGTGTAGATACCATCTGCAAAGATTAACTTTTTAATGAAAGCCGAGCTATTTATATTAAAACAAATTATGACGCTAATTGAGCGTTAACAGTTAATATGCCTTTTAATTTTATATTATGACATTAATTAATTTGTGTCGTTGCCTTATAACAGGCTATAAAGTTGTAAATTTACAGTTATCAAGGCTATCAAAGGTATAGATAGCCGCGATCAAATACCAACAACAAGTGAGTGATCAATGGCAAATGAAATAGATCTCGACCCACAAGAAACATTGGAATGGATTGAATCTCTCGAGTCCGTCCTAGATCGGGAAGGTCCTGAAAGGGCGCACTTTCTGCTTGAACAATTAATTGATAAAACAAGGCGATCGGGTGCTTACTTACCTTATTCAGCCAACACAGCGTACGTTAATACTATCCCTGTTTCAAAGCAAAAGCCTATTCCTGGTGATCAAGCAATTGAACACAGAATTCGATCGGTGATTCGTTGGAATGCCGCAGCGATGGTTGTGCATGCCAATCGAAAGTCTTCTGAACTGGGCGGGCATATTGCCAGCTTTGCCTCGGCCGCGACTTTATATGATGTTGCTTTTAATCATTTTTTCCGTGCCCCCACTGAAGAAAATAAAGGTGACCTAGTATTTTACCAAGGACATTCTGCCCCCGGTATTTATGCCAGAGCGTTTCTTGAAGGACGCCTCACCGAAGAACAGCTCGAAGCATTCCGACAGGAAGCCAGTAATCCTAACGGCTTGTCATCTTACCCTCACCCTTGGCTAATGCCTGACTTTTGGCAATTCCCTACGGTGTCGATGGGCCTTGGGCCTCTGATGGCTATCTATCAAGCAAGATTTATGAAATATCTTGAAAATCGAGAAATCTTACCAAGACAGAAACGTAAAGTTTGGGCTTTTATGGGTGATGGCGAAATGGATGAGCCCGAATCAATGGGCGCTATCTCTTTAGCATCGCGCGAAAATCTGGATAATTTAGTGTTCGTGATTAACTGCAATCTACAGCGTTTAGATGGCCCAGTTCGTGGTAATGGAAAAATCATTCAGGAGTTAGAAGCCGCATTCCGTGGTGCTGGCTGGAATGTTCTCAAGGTCGTTTGGGGGTCTTATTGGGATCCTTTGTTGGCTAAAGATAAAGATGGTCATCTACTAAAACGGATGGAAGAAGCGGTGGATGGAGAATATCAATCCTATAAAGCCAAAGGAGGTGCTTTTACTCGAGAGCATTTCTTCGGTAAATATCCGGAATTACTTGAAATGGTTTCTGATATGTCGGATGAAGATATTTGGCGACTCAACCGGGGTGGGCACGACCCACACAAAGTCTATGCGGCTTATGCTGAGGCTGTTGAATACGAAGATCGTCCAACGGTCATTTTGGCTAAGACGGTCAAAGGTTACGGCATGGGTGAAGCGGGTGAAGGACAGAACATTACTCATTCTCAGAAAAAAATGGGAGAGCATGCACTTAAAGCATTCCGTGATCGTTTCGATATTCCAGTCGATGATGAAAAGATTGCTGAAGCCCCCTTCTATAAGTTTCCAGAAGACAGTGTAGAAATGAAATATATGCGTGCACAACGCGAAAAGCTGGGTGGTTATATGCCCCAACGACAGGATACTGCAGAGCCACTGGTAATACCTAGCCTCGAAACGTTTAGTGCATTACTGAAAGATAGTGGTGATAGAGAGTTTTCTACCACGATGGCATTTGTTCGAATCCTCTCGACCTTAACTCGCGACAAACAGATTGGTAAAAATATTGTTCCAATTGTGCCTGACGAAGCTCGCACTTTTGGTATGGAAGGTATGTTCCGTCAACTGGGTATTTACTCTTCCCAAGGGCAGTTATATGAACCCATGGATTCAGATCAAGTAATGTATTACCGCGAAGATGTCAAAGGTCAGATCCTACAGGAAGGCATTAATGAAGCGGGTGCAATGTCCTCATGGATTGCTGCTGGCTCAGCCTATAGTTCGCATGGTATTAATATGATGCCTTTCTACATTTACTATTCGATGTTTGGATTTCAACGAATTGGCGATCTGGCTTGGGCTGCAGGCGACATGCAGGTACGAGGCTTTTTGATGGGCGGCACCGCTGGCAGAACAACGCTGGCAGGTGAAGGTTTGCAACATCAGGATGGTCATAGCCTTATTGTTGCAGGCACCATTCCTAACTGTGTTTCCTACGATCCAACCTATGCTTATGAATTAGCTGTCATTATTCATGATGGTATGAAACGTATGTTTCAATTGAATGATAAAGTTTTTTACTATATCACCGTGATGAATGAAAACTACAGTCATCGTGCTCTGCCAAAAGGTGCTGAACAAGGTATTATTAAGGGTATTTATTGCCTGCAGGAAGGTGATGAAAAAGGTAAGAAAGTCCAGCTCATGGGGTCGGGCACGATCTTACGTGAAGTATTGGACGCATCAGAATTGCTCAAGCAGGATTTTGATATTAATTCTGATGTGTGGAGTGTCACCAGTGTTAACGAGCTAACGCGTGAAGCGTCAGACTGTACGCGTTGGAATCAACTTCACCCAATGAAAAAAGCGAGAAAGAGCTACCTCCAAACTCAACTAGATGGACGTAAAGGACCAGCGGTTATGGCGACTGACTATACCCGTGCATTCGTCAGTCAACTGCGCGAGCATGTTCCAATGCCATTTACTACACTCGGAACCGATGGCTATGGACGAAGTGACACGCGAGCCAATCTTCGTACTTTCTTTGAAGTGAATCGTTACTATATTGTAGTCACCGCACTTAAGGCGTTAGCCGATGCGGGTGAAATAGAAGATAAGGTCGTGCAGCAAGCCATTAAGAAATACAAGATCGATCCTGAAAAACCAAATCCAATGACGGTATAGTCAGTAGTAGAGGAGATAATTGTGTCAGAACTATTAACAATAACGCTACCGGCACTGGGTGACTTCGACGAAATCGAAATTATTGAAGTGCTGATAGTGCCTGGTGATGAAATTGAAGCTGAAGACTCTACTATTATTCTAGAGTCCGACAAGGCAACGATGGAAATACCGAGTCCTTACTCTGGTAAGGTGGTGACAGTACACGTCAAAGTTGGTGATCGCATTTCAGAAGGCACCACTATTGCTAAACTTGAGGCCGCCGAAGTAAAGCAGGATGAGCCCGTAGCCCCAGAAAAAGAACAGGCACCAGCTGCACCAGAAGAAGCGATTAACTTGCCCCCAGAAACTGAAGTAGCAGAAACTAAAGCCGTTGTAGAGCAAAAAACAGCTAAGTTACCGCCTATTCCTCCTAAGAAACCTGAAGAAAATCAATCTAATAAGCTTATCCATGCAAGTCCATCGATTCGACGTTACGCTAGAGAGCTGGGTGCTAATTTAGAGTTTGTAATTGCGACGGGGGCTAAAGGCCGAATCCTAAAAGAGGATGTTAAAGCCTTTATCAAAGCTAGCCTATCGGCTTCCCCGACGGGTGGTGGAATTCCAGTATCGGGCATGCCAGCAATCGATTTTTCAAAGTTTGGTGAGGTTGAAGTTGAAACTTTGAACCGTATCCAAAAAATATCGGGTGCTCACTTGCATCGCAGTTGGGTGAGTGTTCCTCACGTCACCCAATTTGATGAAGCCAACATTACTGAGCTGGAAGCCTTCCGTAAATCACTCAAAAGTGAAGCAGAAAAAAAAGGTGTTCGACTAACGCCACTCGTGTTTATGATGAAAGCAGTGGTTGCTGCGCTTCAAGAGTTTCCTCGCTTTAATGCCTCTTTAGACAGTACGGGTGAAAAATTAATACTGAAGAAGTATTTTCATATTGGCGTTGCAGTGGACACACCTAACGGCCTAATGGTGCCAGTTATTCGTGATGTTGACAAAAAAGGTCTATATGACTTGGCCGAAGAGTTAGCCTCAACCGCACAACGAGCAAGAGAAGGCAAGATGTTGCCGGGTGATATGCAAGGTGGCTGCTTCACCATATCGAGCTTGGGTGGCATTGGTGGCACTAATTTCACACCCATCGTGAACGCACCAGAAGTCGCTATTTTGGGTGTCGCAAAAGCCAAAATGCAGCCAGTCTATCAGGTCGATGGCAGCTTTAGTGCAGCGTTAATTTTACCGCTAGCCTTGTCCTATGATCATCGTGTCATTGATGGCGCTCAAGGTGCCAAATTTACCAGTTTCTTGAGCCAGGTAATCACAGATATTAGACGGGTATTATTATAATCATGAGTATTAAACAAATAAAGCTGCCAGATATTGGTGGGTTCGACAGTGTAGACATTATCGAATTACATATTGCTGTTGGCGACCAAATCAACCTTGAAGATCCAATTATCACTTTGGAATCAGAAAAGGCATCAATGGATATACCGTCTCCACAGTCTGGTACAGTGAGTGAAATATTAGTGTCAGTCGGCGATAAAATTGCTGAGGGTAGCGTGCTATGTAGTATTAAAGTTGATGAAGTATTATCAGACGATACTAATTCCAAAGATCATCAAGCCGAAATAACGAACCACGACAAACAGGAGGATGCATTGTCAGCTCGTTCAGCAGATAACAGAGGAGAAGCATCAGGAATGAAGACGGAAATAAAGACAGAATTGTTGGTACTGGGTGCAGGCCCTGGTGGATATACAGCAGCCTTTCGAGCAGCTGACTTAGGTAAAAAGGTCATCTTGGTTGAACGCTACGATACACTTGGTGGTGTTTGTTTAAACGTTGGTTGTATCCCATCAAAAGCACTGTTGCATACCGCGCAAATGCTCAATGAAGCCGAGCATATGAAAGCGAATGGTGTCGATTTTGGTAAACCAAAAATTGATTTGGCAGGTGTTAATTCCTTCAAGAATAAAGTCGTTGCCAAATTGACGGGTGGTCTTAAGCAGCTCGCAAAACAGCGCAAAGTTGATGTCATCACGGGTGCGGGTGAATTTGTTGATCAGCATCATTTGTCGGTCACAAAAGATGGGGTTGAAACACTAATTTATTTTGATAATTGCATTATTGCTGCCGGCTCCCAACCAACACAGATACCGGTGTTTCCTAATGATGATAAGCGTTTAATGGATTCAACTGATGCACTCGATGTAAGCAACATACCAAAGACATTGCTGATAGTCGGTGGTGGTATTATTGGGCTTGAAATGGCAACTGTTTATGATGCGCTGGGTGCAGAAGTATCCGTCGTAGAATTCATGGACAGTCTCATGCCTGGTTGTGATAAAGATTTGGTTCGACCTCTGAGTAAACGTATTACAAAGAAATATAAGGCCATTTATTTGAACACTAAGGTATCTGATATTAAACCTCAAAAGTCTGGTTTGAAAGTGAGTTTCGAAGGTGCTAAAGCACCTGAACCTCAGGTGTATGATAAAGTTTTGGTTGCTGTTGGGCGTCGACCTAACGGTCTGAAAATAGGCGCTGATAAAGCAGGTATCAAGGTTGATGAAGCAGGATTTATCCAAGTAGATAATCAAATGCGCACCAATGTAGCTAATATTTTTGCAATTGGTGACATTGTTGGTGGCCCAATGTTGGCACATAAGGCGACTCATGAAGCTAAAGTTGCAGCGGAAGTTATCAGCGGAATGAAGTCTTGTTTCGAGCCAAAAACAATTCCTTCGGTTGCCTACACTGATCCCGAAATTGCGTGGATGGGCCTCACTGAAACCGAAGCCAAAAAGCAAGGAATTGAATACGAGAAAGGCACCTTCCCTTGGGCTGCAAGTGGTCGAGCGCTCGGTAATGATCGGGATGAAGGCTTGACCAAGGTTCTGTTTGATAAAGAAACTAAACGTCTTCTGGGCGCAGGAATCGTTGGTGTGAATGCCGGTGAACTGATTGCCGAAGCGGTACTTGCGCTTGAAATGGGAGCCGACATGGAAGATATTAGTTTGACCATTCACCCTCATCCAACCTTATCAGAAACCTTCAATTTTGCAGCTGAGATGGCCGAAGGCACCATTACTGATTTGTATATTCCCAAACGCAAATAGCGACTGTAGGCTGGCATTCAGCTTAAGTGAATGCCAGTTGATATGATTATTTCAGAAGATAAACCTAGTGGAAAATAACAACCCAATGATCAACTTTGTCAGAATTGGCGTGGGTGAACCGTTGATTATTTTGCATGGGTTATTTGGTTCGAATAAAAACTGGCAATCAATATCGAAGGTTTTCTCTCAATATTTTGATGTGTTAACACTTGATCTGCGTAATCACGGAGACTCTTTCCATAGTGATGTAATGGACTATCCTAGCATGGTCAACGATGTATACCAGTTACTTAACGAGTTAGGAATTAAGTCCTGTCGGCTTATGGGGCACAGCATGGGCGGTAAAGTTGCTATGTTGTTCGCTTTAAAATATCCGCGGCACATTTCACAGTTGGTTGTTGCGGATATAGCGCCCATTGTTTATCAACATAATTTCGACCATTTGATTGATCCAGTCATGGCATTAAAGCTAGATGAAATGAATAGTCGAACTGACGTCGATAAAGCGCTGCAAGTTGATATTGCTGATCCTCAGTTACGCCAATTTCTGTTGCAAAGTTTGGTTCGTAAACCGGGTGAACCTGTTGGCTGGCGATGGAAAAACAATTGGTCTGCGATAAAGCAGCATATTGATAAAATTAAAGGTTTTCCAAGTTCAGGAGGCGGCTCAGCTTTGCTTGGGGCTACAATCAAGCCTTGGAAGGTGAATACGCCGGCACTTTTTATTAGTGGAGAGCTTTCTGATTACGTTGATGAAAAAGGTAAGATCGCTATTAACCAACACTTCGAAAAACCTCAGTTTAAAGTGCTAAATGGAGCCAATCATTGGTTACATGCCGAACAGCCAAAACAGTTTTCTGAGGTCGTACTTAAATTTTTTGGGGTTTAAAAATCAACCCTTTAGAATTGGTTGGACCTACCGATAAGGGTGGGTATGCGAGCTAATCCACTAATACTACTGGGCACCCTACTAATCGGTTTAGTGGGTATCGTACCGGAATCAAACGCAATCGAACGACGGTATTTAGCCTCTATGGAAGAATCTAAATGGACAATGACGTCTGCAACTCCACTGCATTGTGAGTTGGAACATGTTATTCCCCAATTCGGGAAGGTAGTATTTTTTCGAGAAGCGGGTCGAAAACTGCGTTTGAAATTAGTCACCGAACAACGCTTTAGTGAACGCATTGATGTCGAGTTAGTCTCGCAACCCCCCAGCTGGAAATCATCAAATAATCCGATAAAGTTAGCTAGCCTAAAGACCAATGGGCAGGGTGATCTGCTGGATATACCTGATAGTGCGGCAAAGCTAGCTTACCTTGAGTTGCGTAATGGGTTTCAACCAGGGCTCTTTTTTGCAGAGGGAAAAAGTCGAGATAATTCAACTACGGCATTGATGTCAGCTGTTCGCTTTCTGGATACCCTACCTACATTTGAGCAATGTGTCAGTGGTTTGTATCCTCGTCATTATGATGATGTTAAATCGGCTAAAATTTACTTTGAGCATGATAATGAATTCCCACTGATAGCAGACGAACAAACGGCCTTCACTGAAATGCTGGGTTACCTTGCAGTCGATAAGTCAATCAAAGAAATCGTCATCTCCGGTCATGCAGATGAAACAGGTACCGTTTGCTACAATGACACCCTGTCATCACGACGCGCTTGGTACACTTATGATTTGTTGGTGCAGCTGGGCGTTGATCCAGATTTTCTTCGAGTTGATTACTATGGTGAAAGCAAGCCCGACAAAAAAGGGACTTCGAAAGACGACCTAGCTGCTAATCGACGTGTCATGGTAGAGCTAATAAGATAAGTCATTAGGCCAGCCAAATTAAGGCTGCCCTAAATGGGCTTAATTAACAGTGCCGTAACTTAATTCAAGGCCC
>JBLHWR010000059.1:0-12793 GCA_047629275.1 Gammaproteobacteria bacterium | reverse complement strand
ACCAACTACCTGATATTGCTAGTCTTTTTTATGGTAATCAGCTAACGATGCGGCAAATTGAAATGATGTGTAAAGATATCATCGCAGCAGAAATGACAGAGGCCGCTGATTCAAAGCTATTGAAACCAGCTTGCGAAGCCTTGAGCAAAGCCATAGCTGACTTCAGATTAGCAATAGGCCAGTTTCCAGAAAAAGCAGAATGGATGCGTATTCAAAATGCACCATCAATGCAAAAGTCAGTGAAAGCGGTGCAAGCGGAATTTAAGGCCCTTAAACAATCCCTAGACCCTTTGACTGGCCGCGGTAAGGAGTTGGCCAGTTGTTCAAAACGACTCGAATCAGTCGACTTGATCTTTAAACAGTTTCTCTGTTTAGATGATCAAAATGTTAGTTGGTACGAATGGAGTGACCGTAGCTTTCGACTAATGGTGTCACCTTTAGATGTGTCTGACCTGTTTCGACGACAGCTCGATGAATCCCTCAATGAGTCTGTATTTTTTACCTCCGCAACCCTCAGCTCGCAACAATCTTTTAAATACTATGCAGACAGATTGGGACTTTCAGATATCAAAACTAGTTTGTTCGAGAGTCCATTCAATTATCCAAAACAAGCGATGCTTTACTTGCCAAAGCAGTTACCTGATCCTTCAGATAGTAATTACGCGAAGCTTTTTGGAGAATTATGCTGTGACTTAATTGAGGCAACCAATGGTTATTGCTTCATTCTATTTACCAGCTATCGCATGCTAACTTGGACAGCATCTTACTTAAGATCAAAAATTAAAAATAAGCTCTTCGTACAAGGTGATTATCAACGCAGCGAACTGTTGCAACAATATATGAAAGCAAAGAGCCCTGTTTTGTTAGGTACCAACAGCTTCTGGGAGGGCGTCGATGTTAAGGGTGATCAGCTTCGGTGTGTCATCATCGATAAACTCCCCTTCAAATCACCGCAGGATCCGGTATACAAAAGACGCTTACAACTAGCCAACCAAGATGGTGGCAATGCCTTTATGAACGTTCAGATTCCAGAAGCGACGATCAACCTGCGACAGGGGGTTGGTCGACTCATTCGCGACATCGAAGACAAAGGCATAGTGGCCTTATGCGATAACCGCCTAGTCAGTAAATCGTATGGCCAGAAGATGCTAGATAGTCTGCCACCAATGAAGCAAACCACATCGATGGCAGATGTTAAGGCCTTTGCCAAAAAAGCGTTTCCAAAGCCATCCCGTGCGAAAAACATTAGCTCGGATTAGCGGATAGAATTGTGAAATATTTACTGGCCTTTATTTAACAAGATTAAGACTTTAGTCGCTTATTGAAACTTACTTTTCATTGTAGACAATTAGCTTTAAGATAAACCTACAAGTGATTGTTAAATAAATATAAAATTAATATTTTTTATGGTAGCTTTCCCTTTTTAAAACCATTTTTTGATGGGCTATATTCGCTTCTATAAATTCTTCAGAACAGGTTAAAAATCCATGCGCCTCATAAAAAGCCACAGCAGAGGATTGAGAGTTTAAAGTGACTTCGTCCAATGGATTGTTGTTTATTGGATCAAAAAATGCCTGCTGGATTAAATTAGTTAGCATCTTTGTGCCAACTCCCTGATTACGAAATGCCTTCAAAACGCACATACGGCCAATATAACCATTAGGCAATAGGCGTCCTGTACCAACCGTCTGGCCATACATAAGTGCTTTCACATGCCTACATTCAGGATCCATTCCGTCGATTTCGAGTAAGACAGGTACGTTTTGTTCTTCTACAAATACAATGCCTCGAAGCTTGATGAGCTCAGCTTGATCTTGTTTCCAGTCTGCTCTTTCCACTACTAAACCCTTAACAAAACCATTGTGCATTAATCTTCTTCCGGCAAGATTGCACTAGTGATCGCTAGGGTCAAGATCAACTGTTTTAAAGCAGCGTCTGATTCACAGGCATCTAACAGAGCAGGAGATAAGTGGCGTTGTGAGCAAAGTGTTTGAATAACATCAATAACGTCAGGGTTTGTACTTAATTGATACATTTCACCATTACAGTAAAATTGTAAATGTTCACTAGCAAGATGATAAAGCATTTTACTATCGACGTTTTTCACCCAATGGTATTCACGTAGGGCATCAAAATCGGTGGGGACTTCAAATTCATCGGTCTCACCCATCACACCATCTGACAATAGCTTGCCTATTGCGCCTTGCCATAAGGCGTCGGGCTGCTGGAGTAGGGTGGTTATCATGGCTTTGAACTGACTCATTTCAAACGTAGTCACTTCACTAGGATGACGATTGGTTTCTAATTTTGGATCAGAATAACGTTTTGATCCAAGTTCAGCACGATCTATTTCAAGCGCAACGGATTCAAGTACTTCAGTTGCTGTAGGGGCACGAAAACCAATCGAACAAGTAAGGCATCTATCAACCGCCGCACCAAAATGAGCAACGCCAGGCGGCAGATATAACATGTCGCCTGGTGCCAATGTTGCTTCGTGATCAAATTCAAAAGTTTGTAAAATGGCCAAATCAGTATCTGGAACTAGATCAGGATTAACAACTCGTTTGTCACTATATTGCCAATGCCGATGACCCTCAGCCTGTAACAGAAAAACATCATATTCATCGTTATGTGGACCAACGGATCCTCCGGGTGGAGCATAACTAACCATTAAATCGTCAATACGCCAATTGGGAATGAATCTAAATTGTTCGATTAAGTCAGCGAATTCAGGTACCCACTTTTCACATTCCGAGACCAGAAGGGAATAGTGCGTCTCCGGTAATGACAAGAAATCAGACTCTTCAAACGGTCCATACTTTAGCTGCCACGGCTTAGAACCACCTTTTTCTAACACTAATCTACTGTGTACTTCTTTTTCGCAGGCGAGGCCAGCTAGTTCTTCTGGACTAATGGGTGATTCGAAGTGCTGAAAGGCTTGGCGAATCAAGCACGGTTTTTTTTGCCAATACTCATTTAGAAAGACATCTAAATCGAGGTTTTGTAGTTGGTACATCTTAGTTAAATACCTGTTTAAATATCTGTCGCTTGCTTAACCGCATTACCAATATAAGAAGCAGGAGTCATATCGATTAACTGTTGTTTAGCATGCTCTGGTAGGTCGAGTTTACTGACGAATTCTTGAATAATTTCGGCACTGATTCGTTGTCCTCTGGTAAGCTCTTTTAGCTTTTCATAGGGTTTTTCAATACCATATCGACGCATCACGGTTTGAATCGGTTCAGCCAATACTTCCCAATTGCGATTAAGGTCATCACTAATCACTGCGTGATTAACTTCTAGTTTAGAAAGACCTCGTTGTAGCGAATCCAGCGAAATCATAACATGGCCAAAACCGGTCCCTAAGTTACGTAAGACGGTCGAATCAGTTAAGTCACGCTGCCACCGAGAGATGGGTAGTTTTTGTCCAAGATGATTCAATATTGCATTCGCAATGCCTAAATTACCTTCGGCATTTTCAAAGTCAATTGGATTAACTTTATGTGGCATTGTCGATGAACCTACTTCACCCGCAATCGTTCTTTGTTTGAAGTATCCTATTGAGATATAGCTCCAAATATCACGGCTGAAGTCGATCAGTATCGTATTACATCGAGCCATTGAATCGAACAGTTCGGCAATGTAATCGTGTGGTTCAATTTGTGTTGTGTAAGGATTCCAATCAAGACCTAATGACTCAACAAATGTTTGTGCTAGTTTTGGCCAGTCGAGATCAGGATAGGCGCTTAAATGTGCGTTGTAATTACCAACTGCACCGTTTATTTTACCTAACATTGGCACATTGTTAATTTGTATTAGTTGTCGTTGCAATCGATATACAACGTTAGCAATTTCCTTACCTAGCGTCGTGGGTGACGCTGGTTGACCATGAGTACGGCTCATCATTGATACACCTGCATTTTGTTTTGCAAGTTCGGATAGGGTGTCACTCAACGTGTTTAGGGTCGGCATTAAAATAGTATCTCTGCCAGCTTTCAGCATGAGGGCATGCGACAAGTTATTGATGTCTTCAGAGGTACAGGCAAAGTGAAAAAATTCAGATATTCGAGCTAATTCAGGGGAATCAATAATCTTTTCTTTTAGAAAGTATTCAACAGCTTTTACGTCATGATTGGTTGTTTTTTCAATATCTTTAATGCGTTGTGCATCCTGCTCACTAAAGTCGCTAATAATAGATTCTAATAAAGCAGTCGCATTATCAGAAAAATTGGGTACTTCGGGTATTCCAGAATGATGAGCTAGGATCTGTAACCAACGTACTTCCACCAGCACTCGATGATAAATGAGTCCATATTCACTAAAAATTGGCCGTAATAATTCGGTTTTTTTAGCGTAACGTCCATCGATTGGTGAAATCGCACTTAATTGGCTTAAAAGCATAGTCATAGTCGCTGGTTGGCGTTAAAAAAAAGCTATTTTACATGATATTGGCTGAGTTCAAACGGCTTTAAAAAGGTAGGGTATGTTATGCCCCATATGTTTATAGCTAGATATTATTTTGAATAAAACCATAACTTTTGGATGTGAATGTATAGTGTATTTGTCAAGGTTATCAACAATTCATAATTTATTCTTGCGATAGACCGACAAAGCCGTCATTTTAGTTACCAATTTATAAGTAAATCTGTGAAGATGGATTAAACAACTTAATTTAAGGTTTAGCATGATATTTTGTGGCGTAGATTTAACGGGTAATGATGCGGTTATTTGCTTACTTGAACAGGATAAGGGCCATTTTAATTTACCCGACTGTCGGGTGCGGAAGCTAACTTTGACAAAAGACCATTCTGCTGATGATTTGCGCAAATTCCAGTTTGAATTCACAAAACTGATGCGGGATTATAATATTGATAAAGTAGTAATTAGAGAACGTATGCCTAAAGGTAAATTTGCAGGTGGAGCTATTAGCTTCAAACTAGAAGCAACTGTTCAACTGATTTCAGATTTGAATGTCATTATATTGTCACCAACCCAAATTAAAACTGCATTGTCTGAAAACCCTTTACCAGTAAAATTTTCTGATACGGGCTTAAAGATATTCCAAGAGGTTGCATTCAAAGCAGCCTACGCAGCCTTCAAAATAGATTAACCATTACTGACTCCGTATGTAGTAGTGGGTTACTTAATGCGTTACATAAATTCTTTTTTAATTGGTGGACGATGAAGAAGAGCATTAAACCCTCTCGAATCTTTGATTATGGTTGATGAGTGTTTTGATTTCCTCCAGAAAAGAATGTGGAAGTTCTAAGCTAGGTCTCTGGTTTGTAATTCCCTGGGAAATAAAGCCGTTCAATGAGGTACCTTCGACTGATGAAAAGTTTGAAGGACACACGTCGAATACCTAGTCTTTAGCGTAATAAAAAAGTAAGCGAACGTCAAAACGCTCTCCTATTATAACGCGTCAATTAAGTCAATTTTGCAATTATTCTGGATTTATAACTTCTCACATACCTACCATCATTACTCTTTTTATAACCGATTTGTCAGCATTTTCTATTATCACTATAAAGTTAATCGTCATTCCGCCGATAGCCGAAGAATTACAAACCCTGTAGTAATGTTTTATTGAGGTTATGAATGACACGGTTAGAGAAAAAATCTATATTCAAAAAAGTCTTTTTTGGAAATAAAATAAAAAGTACAGATCTAGTAGTGGCGTTGCGTCGTTATATGGCTGAAAGTTACGAATGCGAACTTGAAGGTGACGACGAATTAAGTTGTGTTATCAGAGAGCTTGGTCGGTATTTGGCAGAGCGACAAGTCGACCCGAGCAAACATCAAACCTTATTTCGGTCGATGCAGCTGGTTGGAAGCCAAACCAGTAAACTGGCCAAACATATTTCGCGCTCCGTCGAAGTGCAGCAAAACTTGCTGAATGAAATTAGAGGCCGCGCCACGATACTGAGTAACGACTTAGATGGTGCCGTTAGCAACTTGAATAATTCAGTTAATACTGTGAATTCATTGCGGAATGACATTAGTACCGAGATCGCTACCGTACATGAATGCGTGGTTGAATCGCTCGATAGTATTAATACTAGTTTAAATGAAAAGGCCACTACCGCTGTTACGGTATTAAATGGCATTCAGGAAATCGGTAAAGGTATCAATCTGTTAGCGCTTAATGCCGCTATCGAAGCCGCTAGAGCCGGCGAACAAGGTCGTGGCTTTGCGGTCGTTGCCGAAGAAGTGCGTAATCTGGCAACCATTACTATGGAGAGAGCAAAGCAGGCCACTGATCAATTAGACTTTTCTAGTATTCAGCATCACCTGACTGACATACAGGAGAAAAATGCTGATGCGCTGAAACTACTCGAAACCAATATTCAATCATCGACGACTCAGCTCAATGAATTATTTCAAAAAATGAGCAGAGAAATGGAGGGTGTCGGAGAGAATAGTGGCATCATTTTTGAATCATTGGATATGAGCAATGATTCAATAGGCCGGATTAATGATAAGAAAAACTGGGTCACTGAATTAACCTCTGAATTTGATACTGGTTTGGATAAAATTGATGACGAAGACTTCTCTAAGGCCGAAACACATTTTAAAAAGTCCCTCGACCGACTCTATTTAAGCGCCGATCCAGCTCATGACTTACTCGATGATGTTATGCAGCGTAAGGTACTGCGTGTCGCAATAGAACCCTCATTTGTAGGCCTATCATTTCGTCAAAAAAACGGTAGTTCACTCAAAGGCATGGATGTCGATTACGCCAAAGCGCTGGCGAAGTATATGGGTGTTGACTGTGAGTTTATCGAAACACCCTGGGATATCTGTACCGAATTATTAACCGCTGGCAGGCGCCCAGGCGATCCAACGGCTGACGTTGTAATCAGCGCATTACCGCCATCAACCGAGTTTCTCGATACAGCTTATTCTGATACCTACACCTACCTCAATTTTGTGCTCGCAAAGCGCGTGGACGATAACAGTATTCGAAGCCTTTCTGATCTTGAGGGAAAAACTGTCGGCATTATCAATGACCCTGGTGCCTTTACCGTACTTGAGGAGGCAGGTCTTCGCTGGTCGTCTAATATGAAAAAGCCAGGGGTGCGGGTAAATATAGCTAATTTGATGGCATATTCCGATCAATCCCGAATTCACGACTGCTTAGCCGATGGAATCGTCGATGCCTTTTGTGTCGATCAGCCCATTTACCATTGGGCCTGTAACAACTCAGCCAGCCCCTGGTATGGCAAGCTCGAAATAGTACCGGGAAATTTGGCCTCAAACCCTTATTTCTACACCATAGGAGTGGCTGACAATGCGGCTAGTTATCGACTTGTACGTAAAATCAATCAGTTTATAGCCTGGTATAAAACACAACCAGAACGAGAACAGCTAGAGCGACAATGGCAGGGCCAAATAGTTAACCATAGTCTAACCTACCGAGATGAAGATTCTACTCTTCGAGGAGAGGCCGAGTTGCGCCCCTTGTACCTGGAACATTGTAAACGCTTTGGTATTTCCACCGACAACCTAGACGATTAATTCAAAATCAAGAGAGCAGGTAGCCATCATTTACCTAATAGAAATATTAGCCGTTTGAAGCATAAAAATGCTTACTCAACAATTTTAATATATCTATAACCTGATTAAGTGCGCTTTTTTTGTTCCATTATCCATGCTAACTACTATCATATTGCCTGTTAATATAATCCTATGAGATCTAAAAAATCACCCAAAAAGCACATTACCTAAACTAACTTCTAGATCTATCAAAGGTTTTAATTCATTGATTCGATATAGTTTAGAAATTTAATCAAGCTTTGGGCTTTTTAACGAGTATTCGTGGAGTAGGGGCCACCTTTTAAAGTTACGAATAGATAATCTGTTGGCTTGAGTTTAATAACCTTTTCAAACGGAGTTTTAAGCACTTCTGAAACGTCTCTCTTGAATCTGAGTCGGCCCTCGTAAACTCTCTTGATTAGCCCTGATAGGTTTTTATATAAGGATAAAAATCAACTTTATTAATTTCTACACCAGCTGGTCAAAAGGCCTTATATCAAAACTTATCGATTTTTATTGTTATGTACTATACGAGCATCCCATGTCATAAGCGTCTTTAGAATAGAGAGCAAGAACACGCTCATATACTCCAAAAGTTTGAAACTTGTACAAGTCGAATTCAATTGCACAATTTACTTAATTTGAAGTATAACGATATCCTAGGTACACAAGTCCAATTTGAACTGATCGGCATGACCGTAGTATTTTTCTGGATAACGATGCTGTTTAATAACTCAAACAGTTTTTTTTATTGATCTGGAGAAGAAACGCGCACTTGGACTAATTTTAGCCTTAATACACTAGGAGGGCAAAATTCAATAATCTTTCTATCTCAACAAAATAAATAATGACACTACTAATATTTTCATCAGCCGTTAATAAATTTCTGGCTGAACTCTTCGAAAACTTATGTTTCCATATTCAGTGAGGGTTTATCAAGCTAAAGATGATTTAGTATGGTGGGCTTTTTTAGAATGCTTTTAATCCATCTTTAATGAAGTAGGGTAATAGACTGGATGAATAAATTGAACAATTTCTTATAGGTTTAGTTATTTATCTGTAATTGTTTAGTGCTTTTATTCATCGTTCAATTAGCTCAACGTTTCATCACTTGGATACTTAACTTTACATAATATACATTATACGCACTATATGATGCGAGATTAAACATAAAATGTCCTATAACCTTAAATGGATTGAGGGCTTCTAGCTTTGGAGTTACTCTTAGTAGGTATCAAAATCATCATTGATGATCAGTTTTTAATTGAAACTATCGGGAATGAACTTAAAATAAAAGTAATTACCCATATTTTAAAAATATCCGAGAATAACTTGAGAAAACGTATGGCAGTCAAAAATAAAAAATATGCCCGTCCTGTCTATTTGGTTGATGGTAGCCGAACCCCTTTTCTTAAGGCACGCGGAAAGCCTGGGCCATTTAAGCACGCAGAACTGGGAATTTTTGCTTCTAGGCCGTTATTGCAACGAATGCCGTTTTCGCCAGAGGAATTTGATGAAGTAATCATGGGATCGACAATGCCAGGTCCAGACGAAGCTAACATTGCTCGAGTGGTTGCGCTCAGGCTCGGTTGTGGCGATAAAGTTCCAGCTTATACAGTACATCGAAACTGTGCTTCGGGTATGCAGGCTTTGGATTCAGCAGCGATGTCGATTGCTTCTGGACGGTCTGATTTAATTTTGGCTGGTGGTATTGAAGCGATGAGTCATGCGCCGCTTTTATTACATCCTAAAATGGTGCGTTGGCTCGCTGGCTGGTGGGGAGCTAAAACGTTTTCTGCCAAATTAAAGTCACTACGTGCTTTTAGTCCTACTTATTTAACGCCTGTTATTGCTTTGTTAAAAGGCTTAAGTGATCCTGTTGTTGGCATGAATATGGGGCAAACAGCCGAACAGGTGGCTTATCGGTTTGGATTGACTCGAACACAGATTGATGATTTTGCAATGAATAGTCATTTTAAGCTATATCATGCGCAACAAAATAATGACTTATCTGAAATTGAACCTATTTTCGATGTCATGGGGAATGTTTTCGCCGCAGATGACGGTGTTCAGTCTGATTCCACCATGGCAAAACTGGCCAAGTTGCGCCCTGCCTTCGATAAGCCCTATGGATTAATCACGGCAGGTAATAGTGCTCAAATTACAGATGGTGCAGCTGTCTTGGTTGTCGCCAGTGAAGATGCTATCAAGCAATATAATTTACCTATTTTGGCAAAAATGGTAACGACTGAATGGGCGGCATTATCACCGACTGAAATGGGGCTTGGGCCTGCGCATGCGATCGTACCATTGTTAAAGTCACAGCGTTTAAAAATTGACGCTATAGATTATTGGGAAATTAACGAAGCCTTTGCGGCTCAGGTTCTCGCAGTGCAAGCGGCTTTAAATGATGATAGTTATTGTAAGACTCATTTAGGGTTGAAATCTGCTTTTGGTGAAATTCCAATGGATAAACTCAATATTCATGGCGGTGGCGTTAGTCTTGGGCACCCGGTTGGTGCGAGTGGCGCGCGGATTGTTTTGCATATAGCGAAAATTTTAGAGTCTAAGAATGCACGTCGTGGCGTTGCTTCTCTGTGTATTGGCGGTGGACAAGGTGGTGCTATGTTGATTGAACGGGAGATTAGTTAAGTGGACGAAGAAATTATAGATTGGCAAGTTGAGACTGATCAACATGGTGTGTTGTGGCTGGCGTTCGACAAGAAAGATACCGATACTAACGTGCTGTCAAGTTCAGTTTTGAATCAACTTGAAACACTGGTCAAGCAAATCGTTGAAGATATACCAAAGGCCGTTATATTTCAATCGGGTAAAAAATCAGGTTTCATAGCAGGTGCTGATGTTAAAGAATTTCTTGAAGTCACTAATCAACAGGAAGCGTTGATCATGATTAAGCGCGGGCAGGCTGTTTTTAGTCAAATTGAGTCATTACCCTGCCCTACCGTGGCTTTGATTGAAGGTTTTTGTATGGGGGGGGGAACAGAGTTGATACTGTCTTGTGACTATAGAGTGGCACTTGATGACACCGCTACCAAGATTGGATTACCTGAAATAAAATTGGGCATACACCCTGCTTTTGGTGGTGTTGTTCGCTCTACTGCCATAATTAACCCGTTGAAATCACTAGAATTGATGTTGTCTGGGCGGGCATTAGGCAGTCATCAAGCGAAATCAATTGGCTTGGTTGATTTGGTTCAATCCCGTCGACAAATAAAACGAGCAGCTCTAGCGATGGCTTTGAATGAACCGTCTAAACGTAAAATGCCCTTAATAGGAAAGGTCTTGTCCTTGCCTGGTATTCGTCATTTACTGGCTCGCTATATGAAAATTAAAGTGGCCAAAAAAGCACCGAAGCAACACTACCCCGCCCCTTATGCGTTGCTTGATGTCTGGTGTAATTACTATGGCAATAAGAAACGCATGATGGAAGAAGAAGCCAATTCTGTCGCTCGGCTGGTTCAGGGCAATACAGTTCGTAATTTAATCCGCGTGTTTTTTCTACAAACTGAACTGAAAAGTTTGGGTGAAAAAAAGTCGTTTAAGCCAAAGCATGTTCATGTAATTGGGGCAGGCATTATGGGTGGAGATATTGCAGCCTGGTGTGCTTTAAGCGGTTTTTACGTGACCTTGCAAGACAAAGAGCCCAAATATCTGTCGAATGCGATTAAACGGGCGCATAAATTATTTGCGAAGAAACTGAAAACAACTCATCAGCGCAATGCGGCATTAGATCGCTTTATTCCTGACTGCAACGGTTATGGTGTCGCAAAGGCTGACATTGTTATCGAGGCAATATATGAGGATATAGCTGCTAAACAGGCCATTTATGCGGATATCGAACCACGCATGAAAGAAGGCGCTATCCTCGCAACCAATACATCGAGTATCCCATTAGAGACACTAGCCGAAACACTGCAAGATCCTAAACGGCTGATTGGGATTCACTTTTTCAATCCGGTAGCAATGATGCCCTTGGTTGAAATTGTAAAAACAAAATTATCGTCAAAGAAGACAATACAACAAGCGATCGCATTTACCTTGCATATTGGCAAGCTGCCTTTGCTGGTTAAAAGTTCACCGGGATTCCTCGTTAATCGTATATTGATGCCTTACCTAGTTGAAGCGATTACTTTGTATGAAGAAGGAGCTTCACTCGAGGCGATTGATAAAGCTGCACTTGATTTTGGCATGCCAATGGGACCAATAGAATTAGCCGATACAGTGGGTATCGATATTTGTTATTCAGTCGCCAAGAACTTGGCTGATACGTTTGGCAATAAGGTACCTGCGGGTCTTGAACGTTATATTAATGAGAAAAATTTGGGTAAGAAAACTGGGCGTGGTTTTTATCAGTACAAGAAATGTAGCCCGATTAAAAATCAGGATGCTGATCTTGGCGATCAAAAAATGATTCAAAATCGCTTGGTGTTTCGTCTACTAAATGAAGCTGCAGCTTGTCTTGATGAAAAAATTGTTGATAACCAAAACTTACTGGATGCTGGGATTATTTTTGGCACTGGCTTTGCTCCATTTAGGGGCGGCCCAATCAACTATAGTCTTCAAACATCAACAGATGATATTACTCAGATGATGGCTCAATATGGCAAACAGTATGGCGATCGCTTTAACCCGGTACCAGGGTGGGACATTATTAAAAAGATAAGTCCAGAGGACCGATAATAGTAGCTTTGAGGGTTTAATCTAACGATTGCTTGGGTTGATCTGGGGTGAAATAAGACTATAAATTAAACAGTCGGTTAGCATTTTCGAATGTCGATTTAGCTAGCGTTTCTAAGCTAATACCTCTTAATTCTGCGAGTTTTTCTGCGACATGCCTGACTCTCCCGGGGTGATTAACTTTTCCTCTATAGGGCACAGGTGATAACCAGGGAGAGTCTGTTTCAATCAGTAACTTTTCTGCTGGTATCTGTCTTGCCATTTCTTGAACAGCAATGGCCTGCTTGAAGGTAACAATCCCTGAGATGGAAATATAAAACCCAAGATCAATTGCCTGCTCTGCCATTGCCCAATCTTCAGTAAAGCAATGTAAAACGCCACCAACTTCATTAGCTTTATGCAGTCTTAAAAGATCAAGTGTATCTTGTCGTGCATTTCTGGTGTGTATGATTAAAGGCAGTTTCGATTCACGAGCGGCTGCTATATGCGTAATGAATCGCTGTCGCTGCCACTCCATATTGAGTTCTGTTCCGATGTAATCTAACCCGGTTTCTCCTAT
>JBLHWR010000058.1:0-12858 GCA_047629275.1 Gammaproteobacteria bacterium | reverse complement strand
CGGTAGCGTTTCTGCTGGCCTTCATGCTTTACCTCAAACTCGACTTCCGCTAAACAGTCGCCGGTATGGCGTGTCATCACTTTATCGGCGGGGGATGGTTCATTTAAGCGTGGTGTGCGGTGATACAGGGCTAAACAGATGGCATCCAACAAGGTGGTTTTGCCGGCACCTGTTGCACCTGTAATCGCAAACAAGCCACTACTGGCAAACGGTTCTTGAGAGAAATCAATTTTCCACTCGCCTTGGAGTGAATTGATATTTTTAAACCGCAGGCTGATGATTTTCATGATTCGGTCGCATGAGTTAAATCATGTAACACTTCATTGAATGCTTGGGTGATTCTGACTTTTTTAGCGGCCTGACTATCGTCGCTCCAGTCTAGTAATGCCAACCGTTTTTCAAAGACCTCTTTTGGCGTTAGCTCCTGTAGAGTTTCCTGAGCTTCGGATTCAATACTGTGCAAACGTTGTTTTCTCGCCCTTCTGAGTAACAGTACTTCAAGCGGTAAGTCTTCAACCATGATCTGAATGCGTTGCTGCAAATCATTTAAATAGTCTTGAGTACTGACTTCAATATCTAACCAGGCTGGCTTGAATGCGTCGTACTGAGTTGCTAAGATTTTTATCTCGGCCTCTATCGTGTCTAAGTCACCTTTAATGAGATGCATGGGCTGAAAACGGGGTACATCCTTCGGTGTTGCGGCTATAAACTGATCGTTGTTGAATTCGACGAGTAAAATGGTTTTAGCGTTATTCAGTTCGTCAAAACTTAATGGTATTGGCGAACCACAGTAGCGAATATGCTCTGAGCCACCCACCAGTTGCGGGCGATGAATGTGGCCTAATGCAATGTAATCTGCCGCTGGGAAGGCTGATTTTGGGAAAGCCTCTAGACTGCCAATATAGATATCACGCACTGATTCTGAACTTTTAGCGCCAACGGTCGTTAGGTGCCCTGTCGCAATAATAGGCACGAGATGGCCAGAGGCTTTTTTAATTTCAACTTGCTTTATTTTCGCTAACGCAAAAATGCTTTGATAATGATCACTGATTGCCTGTTGCAGGCTCTGTCGTTTTTCTGATCCACTCTGCCCTGCTTCGCTAAGTAGTATATCTCTCGGTCTTAAATAAGGGATCGCACAAACAATGGCTTGTGGCTGGCCCTGTGCATTACTTAAGGTAATCACCTGGTCATCAATATTTGCCAATGCACCGGGAATAACGTGGGTGTTTAAACAAGCGAGCAGTTCTTTGGATTCACCCAGTGTTGCGACAGAATCATGGTTGCCGCCCAGTATAATGAGGTGAATGCCAGTGGTCTGAAGTTTTACGATGAATTGGTTATACAGTTGGCGTGCATAGCTCGGTGGTGAGCCTGTATCAAAAATGTCACCTGCGACGATGATTGCCTGAACGTTCTGCTCAATCGCGGTATCAATAAGCCATTGTAAGAATTGCTGGTGTTCAGCTTGGCGGCTTTTACCCATGAAATATTGACCCAAATGCCAATCGGAGGTATGGATTATTTTAAACAAACTCTCTTCCATAAGAAGTAACATCGCCTTATATTATTGCTAGTCTGCAATCCTACACGCTTTTCATTTAATGAAGAAAATACTACGCCTCTATATTTTCCGGCAGATTGTTATCATACTGAGATTTTTTACTATTACAGATGCCAGCATAGTGTATAGAAACAAGCTTGGCGTCTGTAAATAAACCCATTTATAACGGCACTAAAAGCAGCCCGAACACATAACTTTTTCGAACTATTGCGATTTGTCCGTGCGTAAGATTTTTGATCAGGTAAAATAACGCGCTTTTCGCGCTTTTATCAGCTCGAAAAGGGTTAATTTAACGTTAAACACTAGTTTTGAGTCAAAAAGGTTTTATGGGTATGAGTGATAGCAATTCAATCAAAGAAATGAAGCGTAGAAGAACCTTCGCGATCATTTCACACCCTGACGCGGGCAAAACGACGGTGACCGAGAAATTACTGCTTTTCGGTAAGGCGATTCAAATGGCTGGTACCGTTAAAGGTCGAAAGGCTGCGCGTCACGCGACCTCTGACTGGATGGAGATGGAAAAGCAGCGCGGCATTTCGATTACTTCTTCTGTGATGCAGTTTCCGTATAAGGACTGCATGATCAATCTGCTCGATACTCCAGGGCATGAGGACTTTTCAGAAGATACTTACCGCACACTAACCGCTGTTGATTCGGCATTAATGGTTATCGATTGTGCGAAAGGCGTCGAGGAGCGCACCATCAAATTGATGGATGTCTGTCGCTTACGGGATACGCCCATTATTACGTTCATCAATAAGCTCGACCGCGAAGGTCGCGATCCGATTGATTTACTCGACGAAGTTGAAGACGTACTTAAAATTCGCTGTGCACCTATTACCTGGCCCATTGGCATGGGTAAACGACTCAAAGGTGTATTTCACCTACTAAATAATTCGGTGCATTTATTTTCGCCTGGCGATAATGAAAAAATCACATCCGGCGAGGTCATCGAGGGCCTTGATAACCCTAGGTTGGATGAAATACTGGGTTCTATGGCGAATGAGTTTCGAGAAGAGATTGAACTAGTGCGCGGCGCGTCTAGTGTGTTCGATTTAGATAGCTATTTGAAGGGTGAATTAACGCCTGTGTTTTTTGGCTCGGCTATCAATAACTTTGGCATGGCTGAGTTACTCGATGCCTTCAATTTTTATGCACCTGCGCCAATGCCGCGCGCTACCCGTACTCGCGTGATTGAACCCGATGAAGAAAAGCTAACTGGTTTCGTTTTTAAAATACAGGCCAACATGGATAAACAGCATCGTGATCGTATCGCTTTTATGCGCATATGCTCTGGAAAATATACTCGCGGTATGAAGGTAAAGCATGTTCGCATCGGTAAGGACATGAAGATCCCCGAAGCGCTTACCTTTATGGCCTCTGATCGGGACAATGTGGAAGAGGCGCATACCGGCGATATTATTGGTATCCATAACCACGGTACCATTCGCATTGGCGATACTTTCACTATGGGTGAAGACCTCGCATTTACCGGCATACCGAATTTCGCCCCAGAACTATTCAGGCGTGCGCGGTTAAAAGATCCATTAAAAATGAAAGCCCTACAAAAAGGTTTAACCCAATTGTGCGAAGAAGGCGCTACCCAGTTATTTAAGCCATTGGCCAATAATGACTTAATTCTTGGCGCGGTTGGTGTTTTACAGTTTGAAGTAGTGGCACATCGGCTAAAAGATGAATATGGGGTTGAGTGCTTATTTGAGCACGTGAACGTCAATACGGCGCGTTGGGTCACTTGTAGTGATGAAAAGATACTCAACGACTTCAAAAATAAGCTGCGTCTTCACCTGGCGGTAGATCACGCTGGTGATTTAACTTACGTGGCACCTTCAAGAGTTAATCTGGCCATGACTCAGGAACGCTGGCCCAAAGTTGAATTTCTGTCAACACGTGAACATGGCATTTACGATTAATAAATCTGGGCTCTTGTTACTGATGTTTGCCAGCCAAGCGCTGGCGGCACCGGTTGGGCTGAATACGCGGGATCAAAACCCGATGTTTCAAGCTTATTACTTGCCAAGTATCGATTTAAATTTTCATCAAGGCTGGCAAGTCTCTCATTCGGTTTATCTCACCAACGCATTTCAAAGTATTCAGCACGGCAACGAAACACTCATAATTGATACTGAAAACTATCGATATGATTTCTCTATCGGTTATCAGCAAAACAAGTGGCGGTTATCGGCTACATTGCCACTTATATTTAACGAAGGTGGCAGTTTTGATAATGCTATAGAAGACTGGCACAGTTTTTTCGGACTGCCACAAGGGGGACGCACATCTAGCCCACACAACCAACTAGACATCAATTACACTAAAAATGGACAAACATTTTTTAACCAAACTAAGTCAACGAATGATATTGCTGATATCGCGGTCTCACTTTCCTATACGTTAGCAAACACCGATAAAAATCTGAGCGCCATTTCGTTTGCAATCGACCTACCAACCGGGTCCAAAGAAAATATTTCGGGTAATGAATCCGTTGATGTTGGACTGTGGTTAACTCAAGCCTATAAAATATCTCCTTTGAATCGTTTATATGGCCTTTTCGGCGTCAGTCTGCCCGGCCAAGGTGGCCAACTGGAGTCACTTCAAGCCTCAACTATTTGGGTTGGCCAGATAGGTATCGAACACCAGCTCTATACTGACTGGAGCGCTATTCTCCAATTCGACGCCCATACTGCCTTTATTGAAGACAGCCAATTAAAACCTCTGGGTAATTCACTTCAGGTTCAAATCGGGCTACGGGTGAATAAATTAACCGAAAATTATGATGTTGATTTATTTTTCTCTGAAGACATTTCAGTTGGCTCTGCACCCGATATCACTATCGGGTTTAGACTTTACCGAAATTATTAGACCTACAATATCCCCTACAAAGACACCTTTATAAAGAGAACCGGTCAACTAGGTTACTCAAACTCTGAGCCGTTTCATTCAACTTACTAATTGACGAAGCATGTTTTTTAGCTGTATTTTCAGTCTCTTCAGCTAGGTTTCGTATGTTTTGCACATTCATATTAAGTGACTCGACAGTGGATTGCTGTTGGTGGCTAGACTCGACAATCTGTTGATTCATTTTATTAATCATCTCAACTGATTCTGTAATGCTAGTGAGAGCCTGTTCAGAGCTTTCTGACGCCTTAACATTGAGATCAACTTGCGTGCGGCCGTCTTCAATCGAACGCGCACCCTGCTTAGTGCTGGCTTGTAACCGACCGATAAGTTTTTCGATTTCATCCACCGAATCACCAGTACTATTCGCCAGATTCCGAACTTCATCAGCAACCACGGCAAATCCACGGCCACTTTCACCCGCTCGTGCGGCTTCAATTGCGGCATTTAAGGCAAGTAAGTTTGTTTGCTCTGCAATACTTCTTATGACATCGATCACCGACCCAATATTTTCACTATCATTCTTGAGTAGCTGCATGGTTTCAAAAGTTTCATCTATCTTTTCAGATAACTGACTTGAAACTACGCGAGATTCGGCCACAGTTTGCTGCCCCATTTCGACAGCTAAGCTGGCTGCCTGAGCGGCTTGTGCAGCAGAATCTGCACTATTAGCCATTTCTCTTGTGGCTTTGGCTAATGCTTCAGTTGCCAATACCATTATCTCGGTTTCACTTTTTTGTGCGTCTAGTGCCTGACAGGATTGCTGGGAAGTATCATTGAAGAAAGTAGCGTTAGCCAAGATATTCTGACCCGCTTTTGACATGTCTTTGACATTGTTTCGCAATGTTTCAATTAAACTATTTAATCCGTGGATCACTTCCTGAAGCTCACCCAAAGACCCTTCGTCATTGACTGTTTCAGTCAAGTCATTACTAGCAACTCTTTTCACACCCCGCACGAAACGCTCCAAGGGTTTAACTAATCGTCGATAGACAAATAACGCGGCCACGGCACAAAGTAAGACGGCCAATATAGAAACACCCAATAGAATTAGTGGTACAAGTTTGGCTTCTTGCTCTGCTTTTTTAGCACGGATCTCAGCCTCTTCAAGTCGGCTAATGTCATCCGTTGAAACAAAAGACTGCATTTTTTCTACTGATCGGCTAACACTTTTAGACACGTCTGGAATGGTACTAAGCGAGGCGCCCAACTCCACAAGCACGGTCGATAATTGTTCAGTAAATCCAGTCATCTTTTGGTTTGAGCGGTTCACCATACCGAGTGAATGATCGAGGACTTGCTTTGCTTCAATGCTGACTGCACGACTTTTAGCCACGGAATTTTCAGCACTATGAGCCGTACTATTTGCCTGCTCTGAAATATTACTGGCCAATATACCGATAGCGTCCTGGAGCTCCTTAGACATGCTGAGCAATGCTCGCCCTGCAGTTACAAGTTGTTTATCTAACTCATCGGGAACTTGTGTGCCTTTCAACTTTGAGAGCTTTCTAAATAATTGCCTATAATCACGAATCGATTTTTTAATATCTATAGCTAACCTTCTTGTGTCATTTGGCGCATCTATTTTTGCAAGGGATTTCGTAATTAAGCCAATTTTACTAAACACAATCTGAGTATCTTCTTTTGCGGTTTTAAGCGCTTCATCTGAACCATTAATGAATTCAAAATAGGAAGTGTAGGAGTGCAACGTGTAATACTGTGCCTCTTTTGCGTTGAACTGTAATTCTTGCATGTGGGTAGTCAGCAGCTTCAGTTGACTCGCAAGCGTACGGGTTGTCTCGCCTAACAAACTGAGGCTATCACTTTGTTGGCTATTGGTTTCATTGACTTTTTTTAGACCGCGATCTATGTCTTTACTCACACTTGAAACCGCTTTTAATTCATCTTCCAGCTCACGTAGCTTTGAAAATAGGGCTTCTGATTTAACCAATGCTTGAATTTGCGTATCGATCTCACCAAGTGCGCTGACTGACTGATTAATACCCTGTCGTATATCGTTGGATTCAGTACGCAAGAAATCGAGACTATCAGCCATTCGACTCGTTCCAAATAATCCAATGAAAGCAGTAATCAATAGTAAAACGATCATCAAACCTATGCTTGAATTGATAATCAAGCTAATACTAATTGGTTTTTTCAATGTCACTCTCCACGAAGTTGATAGTTTGTCGTTAAATCGACCATGACAGACTAAACTTAAACACTATCAAAAAATTCCTTGAAATGACTATTTTATAAAAATTATGAAACATTAATTCAGTCGATACTAAACACTGAAAATTAAGTAAACGATAGGAAGGATGATTAATGATCAGTGCCTGCTTTTTTGTCGGCAATTGCGCTAATGCCAAAATGAATTCAGTTAGCGCGACGTTAAGCTAGTTAATCCATCATTCAGAGCTTTTAGACGCGGGGAGCCAGTTTTTTCTGGGCGGTGGCAAAGCATCACCATTAGCTGATAATTTCGGTGTATTTAGTCAATGCTAATTAAAGGAAATAATACTCGAAGTGCTTGGCTCAGGCTGTTAAGCCATCGAACCAAATGTTTACGATTTTGTTGCCCGTTGCGTGATTCTTAACCCATCGATTAATATTAGTAGATTAAATCTAGTTGGTTCAGCCTTGAATATTTTTCCACCATTGTTCGAAGGCTATTTCTTCAAAGGACAGTACATCACCGAGCCCGCCACTCAGTTCTTGCCAGACCGGTAATGCACTTTGTGACATTGAAATGATGAGAGGGATATCTTCGGCAATAGCATTTAAAATATCATCGACCAAACCTTTACCACTCTGCTCCAAAGCGCCAAATTTTTCGATTACAATAAGATCAAGTTGACTGTCAATAACTTCTCGAATAATGCTTGAAGTACCCGCCAATACTGACGTGTCGAGACCGCAAATAGTGCCATTACTTCTTGGACGAGAAATGGGTAGACGTTCGTTTGTCGCTATATCGATGGCATCGAGACCTGCAATATTGCCCTCTTCATCAAAAATGGCAGTCTGTAAAATACCGCCTATACGCGTTTTTAGAACTTTTTGCTTTTCGGCAAATTTGAATAATGCCATCCTGTCGACAGTATCGGAAGAATAGACAGCGGCAGCAAATCGGGCAGTGGTTTTTTCAGTTATCATAGTTAAGAGATTATCATAGCCAATCGTTCATGTGCATTACCTAGGTCATTTAAGCCAAAGTTGACACTGGCTTGGTGCTGGAGTGTAAATCTCATTTTAGTGAGCTATCAAGATGCCGTTGACTGTTTCTAACGTTTCATTAAGCAACTTATGTTAATTCTTTTCCTGTAAACGACCTTATTTTTCTTCGTTCCTGTTTGTTTGGTTTATGGTCACTTTGAGGCCTTGCTAAAGCTGCTAGCTTACGTTGTTGCACCTGATGTTCGCGCAGGACTTTACTGGCATCTGTTTCAAGGTAAAGCAGTTGGGCAATTTGGGCCGAACCACGTTTATCACCTAATTGCTGTACGATGACTTCAAAACGTTCAACACCCCGAATAATTTCAAAACAGTCAGCAACTTTCACTGCCCGTGACGACTTCACACGTTGTCCTAATATATTTACTTTGCCAGCACTCACTGCGGCGCAGGCCAGTGCTCGAGTCTTGTAAAATCGGGCAGCCCATAGCCAGCGATCAAGCCTTGTTTTATTTTCTAAGTCAGCCATGTGGTTTTGTTTAACTCCTTCGTCATTGTTTCAAATCATCAATTTAAAACTGAATTATTTACCTCAGTAGGGTCTTGCAGCATCTAAATCAAACCGTATGTATTTTTTATTGGCGATAAGCTGTCAAGGTCATCTTTACTGATTAATAGCCCTCTTTGTTGAAGTAAATCGGGAAGGGGCAATAGATTTCATAATCAAGGCCTTTAACACGATCTTACTTAAAGAGTAATAATAGACTAATTATCATGCGTAGGTTAACCCAAGTTTCAAATGAGGATTGCAACTGATAGTTTATCGCTCACAACTCGTTATGAAAAAAATGATGGTTTTGGGAGGGCACTGAAGCAGTGTGAGGCTTTTGATTTTTGATTGACCAATAAAAAGTTAATGGCCTTAAATCGACGTTATTTTGCGTTTAATTATTTAAACAATTAAGTCGAGCCGACTGATCCATCCAATGTGACCTCAAAGGACACACTGGATGGATAACGACAATTAACGAGGGATAGTGTTACTTTGAAATGGATACGAGCATTTTGTTCAACTTGGCAACGAAACTGGCTGGGTCTTCAAGTTGTCCACCTTCTGCCAATAACGCTTGATCAAATAAAATGTCTGACCAATCATCAAACTTTTTCTTAGATTTTTCAGCATCCATTTTTTTCACAATCGGATGATCGGGATTGATTTCCAAAATTGGCTTCGAGGATGGCATCGCGTGTCCTGCCTCTTTCATAATGCGTTGCATATGCATCGCCATGTCTTGTTCATTAAGAACAATACAGGCCGGCGAATCGGTCAAACGATTTGAAACACGAACTTCAGCCACTTTTTCATCAAGAGATTTCTTCATCCGCTTGACGAGCTTTTCAGACACTTTTGTTTTTTCTTCTAGTTCTTTTACAGAATCTTCATCCTTGCCTAGATCAAGCTCACCCTTAGCAACAGACTGTAGCTTCTTACCGTCAAATTCCATCAAGTGTGACGTTAACCATTCGTCAACTCGGTCTGACAACAAAATAACTTCGATACCTTTCTTTTTAAATATTTCAAGATGCGGACTATTTTTAGCCGCTGAGTAAGAATCGGCTGCAATGAAGTAAATTTTTTCCTGCCCTTCTTGCATACGTGAAATATAGTCATCGAATGAAACTGTCTCATCTTGAGAACTACTATGGGTTGTTGTAAAACGCAATAATTTGGCGACTCTTTCACGGTTAGGAGTATCTTCGGCGGGACCTTCTTTCAATGCTTTACCGAACTCAGTCCAAAACTTTTGGTATTTTTCAGGGTCGTTCTTAGCCACTTTTTCCAACATACCCAATACTTTTTTGACTGAACCCGTACGGATACTGTCAATTACTTTACTACCTTGCAGAATTTCTCGTGAAACATTAAGCGGCAGGCTGTTAGAGTCAATTAAACCACGGACAAAACGTAAATAGCGTGGCATTAACTGTTCATTATCTTCAAGAACGAAGACGCGCTGAACATAAAGTTTGATACCGTTACGGGTTTCACGATCGTATAAGTCAAAGGGTGCGCGGGCTGGAATATACAATAAAGAGGTGTATTCGTTAGTACCTTCTACACGGTTATGGCTCCAATCGATTGGATCTTCGTAGTCATGAGCAACGTGCTTATAAAATTCTTTATATTCTTCGTCTTTAATGTCTGACTTGGCACGTGTCCATAATGCTGAGGCCTGATTAACTGTTTCTTCTTCGATAACAGTCTCACCACCTTCTTCTGCGGCTTCGGTTGTTCTGTCCATTACAACAGGGAAGTCGATATGGTCAGAGTATGAAGTGATAATTGAACGCAGTTTCCAGTCATTTAAAAATTCGTCTTCGCCTTCGCGTAACTTAAGCACTATTTCTGTGCCCCGTGTCGCCTTGTCGATAGACTTAATATCGTATTCACCCTTACCCTTAGAAACCCATTCAACGCCATTGCCTGTTGAGTCGGCTGCTTTTCGGGTTCTTAATGTGACTTCTTCAGCAACAATAAAAGAAGAATAAAAACCAACACCAAATTGGCCAATTAAGTTGGCATCGCTTTTTTGATCACCCGTAATTGAAGCGAGGAACGATTTAGTACCCGATTTGGCGATGGTACCGATATTATCGATGACTTCTTCGCGGGTCATACCAATGCCATTATCACTAATGATGATGGTCCTTTCTTCTTTATTGAAACTTACTTTGACCTTTAACTCGATATCGTCTTCATAGAGGCTGGCGTCTGATACAGCAGTAAATCTTAATTTGTCACAAGCATCGGAAGCATTTGAAATGAGTTCGCGCAGGAAAATTTCTTTGTTTGAATATAGTGAATGGATCATTAGATCCAATAGTTGGTTTACTTCAGTTTCGAAACCGCGAGTTTCTGCATTAGCTGTTACTGACATACTTAAAATTCCCCAGAATAATTATAGATGGCGACAATATGAGGTTAGTAATGGTTAGTTTCAAGGCTTATTGAGCGTAAAAACCCTATTTTTTGGACGTATATCGCCTTCATATGCCTTGTGGTTATTATGGTATGACTAGTTTGAGCGACTTCGTTTTATTTTATGATCACTGAGGATCGGCTTTAAAAGCACAAATTAATACACCTCAACCTTAACCCAATCTCGATAAGCAACTATTGCACTGCAGGTTTAAGCCACAATTGCTGGATATTTCGATTTAATAGGGCTCGACGAGCTGGGTCTTGAGTAATTCTTAATAATCCTTGATAGATTCGTCTGGCGTCGTCTGTAAGGCCGGATTGCTGAAGGCTTTCGGCAGCATTAAACCGGGCTGTTTGGGCCCAAGGATCCATCGTTGTAGGGCCGGGTAACATAGCTGACTGTAAATAAAGTAGTGCGGCTTCATCAAATTGATTCATGCCTTTGTATGAATCAGCAATCCAAAAGAGTATCTCACGGTGTTGCCTCGGGTCTATTGAGGCAACAAGTAGTAGGTTAAGAAGATTTTTTGCTTGGTTGTGGAGACCGACCGCTTGCATATCAAATAATACTTGAAGAATACGATCAGTATTTTGGGTCGTAGTTGCTTTATACTCGATAATCAACTTTTGCATGATCTCGCTGCCTTCATCGTATCGGCCTCCTAAAATCAATACTCTGGCCTGCCTTAACTGCCAACTGAATTGACTGGTACCCTCCGGATAACTAGTAAGACCTGACATCAGCCTAGTGGCTTCATCAATATCCGCTTTCTTTAATGCTAGATCAACTAGCTGGTACCTGACATTCGACGGAATTTTTCCAGCATTAGCGAAGGTTTTACTACGGTTAAAAAGTTGATCAAGTAAGTTTTGTTTTGTATCTGCAGCTTCATCAAAGCTATTCAAGTAACCTTCTGCAGCCTGTCTTACCACTGTTGTATCTGCACTATTAACGATCAATGATGCAAACAATGATCGCGCTTTTACAGGGGTTATTTTAACGGCATTTTGAGCTAACTCTAGCCATTTTAAGTCGTCACCTACTAGTAACTCAGCGCGATTACCTACTAGCTGGGCGTATTCAATATAGGCATCCCACAAAGTGTCTGGGGATAGCTTAAACAGCTCTAGCGATGAATCATATCCAATTTGAAATAACGCTTCGAGAGCTGCCACTCGATCAACTAAGGACAACTGCTCTGCCGCGAAAAAACTAAGCGCTGCCAAGCTGCTTAATTCATCTTCACTAGTGTCTGAGTGTTTCATTTTAGTGGTGATCAGCTGCCTTAAATTGATCGCTGTGATTTTTTCAGCTTTCAACTGAGCTAATTGTGAAGTGATTTTTGCTTGCCAACTATCCAACCCGTTCAAAAGTTGCGTTGCTAATTCATAACGTTCTGACTGAATAAGTACTGTTGCTCGTAAAATTAACCAATCAGGAGTTTCGTCTTGAAAGTCTTGATCAAATCGCAGCATTGAAACCTGAGCATCTGCCAGTCGGTTGTCTTTAATATAACTAATAATAATCTGGCGTCGCCAAGTTTGCATGTCAGCAGAGGAGTTAGAAGAAGATTGCCATAGTTGTTGACGCAGTAATTTACGCGCCGTGACTGTTTGATTGAGCTCTAAATAAGCATTTATTCGATAGGTCGTGGCCTGATTTTTAAATTGTATGGGTAGGTCATCAGGTAAGCGTTCGATTCTGATTATCAGCTTTTCCCACTGTTGCCATTTACTCAATATGGCGTAACGCTCTTGCTCCCACAAAATCCATTCGTAGAGGTCGATATCAACCTTGGGTTGAGTCTGATCAAGCATTTTCAATGTTAGTGCGGGTGCACCTGAGGAAGAAATGCTTTTTAATAATTCTAGACGTTCATTTGCCCAGCTAATTTTGTTACAACAAAGCAGCAGTAATAAAGTAAGAGAAATTGATTGAAACATGCACATCATCACTCCAGAGAACCGATTAGCCGATGAAATAAAAGCAACATAAATAACTAAAGCAACAATTTAGCCTAAAGAAACTATTGTCAGTACAAAACCATGAAAAGGTTCTTTAATCCTGAACATCGTCACACCTAAACATCTATGCGTCCGTGACATACCGTTCATCCTGAACATAAAAAAGGCGCGTTGCTGGAAGCATACGCGCCTTTTATTATGAAATCGGGTTCGATAAACCCGGCCTTATAGCTTTTCTTTAATTCGAGCCGCC
>JBLHWR010000057.1:0-12880 GCA_047629275.1 Gammaproteobacteria bacterium | reverse complement strand
GGTACGAGCCAATCGACTATTGTCGATTAGTGAGATGAATGCCCTGTTACGAGACATCGAGCAAACTGAACGCAGTGGGCAATGCAATCATGGTCGACCTACTTGGAAGCAACTTAGCCTTGATCAGCTCGACAAGTTTTTTAAACGTGGCCAATGAGTTGGAAAAATCCAATGTCATCTTCATTATGGGCGCAACAGCAACAGGTAAAACGGATCTTGCTATTGAAATAGCACAAAGATTTCCAGTTGAGTTAATCAGTGTCGATTCCGCCTTAATTTATCGAGATATGGATATAGGTACGGCCAAACCCAACGCTGAAGTCTTGTCGGCAAACCCACATTTTTTGGTCGATATTATTGATCCAGCTGATCACTACTCTGCTTGGGATTTTGTAAATGACACAAAACAACTCGTCGAAGAAATAACCAACAGAGGTAATATGCCACTTTTGGTTGGTGGCACCATGATGTACTTCCACGCCCTAGAGCAAGGGCTAAATCAACTACCGATTGCAGATCAGTCGATTCGAAGTCAGTTAAATAGTGAAGCCGAGGTAGTAGGATGGCAAGCAATGCACAAAAAGCTAGAGGCCATAGACTCGCTCAGTGCCGAAAAAATAAAACCTAATGATTCACAGCGAATTCAACGTGCTTTAGAAGTATTTCAGATTAGTGGTCAAACCTTATCTAGTTTGCAGAGAATTAAAAGTATTAATAACCACATTAACGCCACCAAATTTATTTTGAATGTGGAGGATAGGCAACACCTTCATAAACGTATAGAGCAGCGATTTAATTTAATGTTGCAGAATGGTTTGGTTGAAGAAGTTGAAAAGTTAAAAAATCGACCTGACTTAGACCTGAATAAGCCATCAATGCGTTGTGTTGGCTATCGCCAGGTATGGCAATATTTGGCTAGTCAGTTGAACTATGATGAAATGATATTTAAATCGGTAGTTGCAACCCGCCAACTAGCTAAAAGGCAAATGACTTGGTTACGCAAGCAACCGCAAAAAAATAATTATGATTGTTTGAATTTGCGCCACAAAAAAACAAAAGATGCTATATTTAGAGGGTTGAGTTCGTTATTTTTTTGAGGTGAAACTAGGTTTTAGGCGGGTCAAATTTAAATCATCTAATTTGTAACTATACTTGCTATCCGTTATAAATTAGGCATTGAAAATTCATTTAAACACCCCAGTTAAAGGTCTACTAATAAAAACATCCTAATACTGGAGAATAATGATGTCAAAAGGGCAAATGTTACAAGAACCTTATTTAAATGCGCTCCGAAAAGAACATGTCCCAGTTTCGATCTTTCTTGTAAACGGCATTAAGTTGCAGGGTCAAATTGAATCATTTGATCAGTTTGTAGTGCTATTAAAAAACAACGTAAGCCAAATGGTTTATAAACACGCTATTTCAACCATCGTGCCAGCTCGAAATGTTCAAGTCGAAACGCCTCACGATGATGAGGAAAGCGGTAATCAATAAGCGACTTATCATGCATTCTATGTTTGGAGCATGCGTTGTTTGAGTTTGAAAGGCCCCGTAGTGGCGAACGCGCTCTACTGGTTCATATAAACTTCAATTCTCGGTCATCTGATCAGGATGATTTGGCTGAATTCATAGAGCTTGTTCGTTCTGCCGATGTCATAGATATTGACGTTATTCTAGGTAGCCGACAGCAACCTTCTGCAAAAACTTTCATTGGTAAAGGTAAGCTAGAAGAAATCGCAGGACAAGTTGCAGCCCAAGAAATTGAAGTAGTACTATTTAATCACGCGTTAAGTCCCTCACAAGAAAGAAACCTAGAAGCCCATTTGCAGTGCCGAGTTTTGGATAGAACTGGCCTTATACTGGATATTTTTGCCCAGCGGGCTCAGTCTTTTGAAGGTAAGCTGCAAGTTGAGTTAGCTCAATTAAAGCATCTTTCTACCCGTTTAGTTCGAGGTTGGACACATTTAGAAAGGCAGAAAGGTGGCATAGGGTTGAGAGGACCAGGCGAAACTCAGCTCGAGACGGATCGGCGTCTACTCAATCAACGTATTAAATACCTGAACAGCCGGCTCGATAAAGTTGCGCGTCAGCGCGAGCAAAGTCGACAGGGACGAAAAAAAGCCGATATCCCAACGGTTTCTTTAGTTGGCTATACCAATGCGGGCAAGTCGACATTATTTAATTGTTTAACAAAATCGACTGCGTATGTGGCAGATAAATTATTTGCGACCTTAGATCCTACGTTACGCAAACTTGACTTAGATGATCAATCATCAGTTATTCTAGCAGACACTGTTGGCTTTATTCGTCATCTCCCTCATGACCTTGTTGCAGCGTTTAGAGCTACTTTGATCGAAACACGCGAGGCTGACTTAATACTTCATGTGGTTGACTGTGCAGACGATGACCGCCAGGAAAAAATGTTTGCAGTGAATCAGGTGCTGGAGGAAATTGATGCCAGTGAGACGCCACAATTAATCATTTATAACAAAATTGATTTACCTGATTTTCAACCCCGAGTGGATGTTGATCAAGACGGGAATCAGTGGAGAGTCTGGGTATCTGCACAGAATAATTTGGGTATTGAAGGTTTACTTGATGTGTTGAAAGAGCGTTTTTTCTCCGAAACAGCGAGTTATGCATTATCTTTGGTTGCGAATGAAGGACAGATTCGCGCTCTATTATATGAACAAGGCGCCATTGAAGAAGAAGTTTATGAAGACAATGGCAATATTGCCTTGAAACTTCGTCTTTCACCCACACTTTTGAAGCGATTAACTAGAAAATACGGTGTGGCTGAAGAACGTTTCACCAAAAGGCTTGATACGCTTGCAGGCGTTGCTTAATAGCCTTTACAATTCGCACTTTATTGAGTGCTTAAAACCATAAAGATTAACTATTAATTAAGTTATCTAATACCGGAGAAGATTTATGCCCTGGAATGAACCGGGTAAAAACAAAGATCCATGGGGGCAGCGTAATAATAACGACGGCCCGCCTGATCTTGACGAACTACTTAATAACCTGAAAAAGAAATTTGAAGGGTTTTTGGGTGGAAATAGTGGCAAGGGTGGTAACAATGGCGGCAGTACCCCTCCCGCCACTCCCGGTAACATCACTAAGTTGATAAGCTTTGTTGTTATTGCAATGCTTATCGTTTGGGGCTTGACGGGTATTTATATCGTTGACGAAGGTTGGCGTGGTGTAGAAACTCGCTTTGGTGCAAAAACTAGAGTGACTCAATCGGGACCACATTGGCATCTTCCTTATCCCATAGAAGATGTTGAGCAAGTCAATGTTTCTGAAATTCGAACAGCCAGAAAAGACTCTAAAATGCTGACTCGAGATGAAAACATTGTAGTTATGAGTCTTGAGATTCAGTACAACATTAAGAGTGCTCAAGATTATGCATTTGAAGTTCGTGGTCCTGAAATGACATTGGAACAGGCTGCTGAATCATCAATTCGTGAAGTGGTTGGTAATAATGAAATGGACTTAATCATTACCGAAGGCCGTGCAGTTATTGCGAGCGAAACGAAACAAATTATTCAAGAAATTCTTGACTCGTATAAAACGGGTATCAATGTAATAACAGTTAATATTGGTGAAGCTCAACCACCGGAAGAAGTGCAAGAAGCTTTTGAAGATGCAATTAAAGCTCGTGAAGATGAGCAGCGAATCATCAATCAGGCCAATGCCTATCGTAATGACGTTGTGCCAAAAGCACGAGGTGATGCGCAAGGGTTGCTAGAGAATGCAGAAGCCTACAAAACTCGGGTTGTAAAATCTGCTGAGGGTGAAACCAGTCGCTTTAATCAGCTGTTAACACAATATCAGCGTGCACCAGAAGTGACTCGTGAGCGTCTCTACATTGATACAATGGAATCTGTATTGAGTCGTTCTCCAAAAGTTATGATTGATGTTGAAAATGGCAATAATTTAATGTTCTTACCACTTGACCAACTGTTATCAGGTTCAGGCACGTCAACTAACTCGACTGGACAACAGAAAGGCGAGGGTAGTGATACTAACTCTATTATGGACGAGTTTAACCGGAATGTTTCTCGTTCAAGAACACGGGAGACAAGATAATGAATAACATTAAATTTGGCTTCATAATACTGCTGCTCATAGTTGGTGTTGTGTCAATGTCGACGTTTATAGTTCACGAAAAACAAGTGGCGATTAAATTTAAACTGGGCGAGATAACACAGACGTACAATGAGCCTGGTCTTTATTTTCAAATTCCAATTATCAATAATATCATCAAATTTGATAGTCGTATTCTGACAATGGATACGCCAACCGAACGTTTTTTAACCAGCGAGAAGAAAAACGTCATTGTTGACTCTTTTGTGAAATGGCGTATTTCGGATGCGAAAACCTTTTATACATCGACCCAAGGTGATGAACGGACCGCGATTGCTCGAATGGCTTCGATTGTTAATGATGAGTTGAAAGGACAAATCGCTGCAAAGACGATTCAGGAAGTAATTTCTGGTGAGCGTGCTTCAATCATGCAAGTAGTAACTGACACTGCCGGGCTTAAAATTCGCGATCTAGGCATCGAGTTAATTGATGTTCGGGTCAAGAAGGCTGACTTACCAGAAAACGTTACTGTTAATGTTTATCAGCGAATGGCAACTGAAAGACAGACAGTAGCTAAATCTTTCCGTTCTCGTGGTGAAGAACAGGCTAAGCAAATCCGTGCTAATGCTAATCGTCAAAGAGAAGAAACACTGGCTGAAGCCTATCGAATATCGGAAGAGATTCGAGGTGAAGGTGATGCAACTGCCGCTAAGATATATGCTGATTCATATAACCAAGATAAAGAATTTTATTCTTTCTATCGCAGTTTGAATGCTTATGAAACTAGTTTCGGTGGCGGTCAAGATATTATGGTGCTGAGCCCAGACTCTGATTTCTTTAAGTTCTTTAAGCAATCTAAAAGTCAGTAAACCAACAGTTAAAGAAAACTGTTAATCATTTAATCGGGCGTTTATAATGGCGCCCGTTTTTTTGACTATAATAAATTAAATTTTACTCGCCTCACACACATCTAAATTGATAGTCTAAGCCAATATGAACTGGACTGAATTATTTTCTGCGTTAGCTTTAGTGTTGATAATAGAGGGTATTATTCCTTTTATAAATCCACAAGGTTATAAAAATACGATGCAACAAATGCTAGCAATGCCCGAATCGACATTAAGAGTCGCTGGTTTTGGCTTAATGTTAGTGGGCGCCTTATCACTTTTTTTTATCCGAGGCTAATAAATGTTTCTAATCAATATGACTAAGCTACCATGACCAATCAATCATGAATAACCAGCCTATAAACCGTTGGCTTTTGCCCGATGGCGTACAAGAGACCTTGCCTCCTGCGGCGCTTGGTGTTGACTTACTTCGTCGTCAGGTACTGCAAATGTATCATTCTTGGGGCTATGATTTGGTCATGCCAGCAATGATAGAGTTTATGGATTCCTTGTTAACGGGCACCGCACATTCTCTTGATACTAAAACATTTTCATTAGTTGACCAAGTGACGGGCAAGCAAATGGGTGTTCGGTCAGATATGACACCGCAGGTTGCTCGAATAGACGCACACTTACTGGCAGATGACCATCGCGAAGTTCGCATCGAACGACTTTGTTATTGCGGCCATTTACTTCATGCACAAGCTGATGGCATTACATCGAGCCGAACGCCATTACAAATTGGTGCTGAGATCTTTGGTAACACGAGTGTTACTGCTGATGTCGAAGTGGTCAGCTTAATGATAGAAACCCTTCACACGGTTGGGCTTAAAGATATTTCAATTGACCTAGGACATGTCGGTATTTTTCGTAGCCTTGTCAGTAGTACTGAATTAGACAAACAACAGGAAGCCATACTTTTTGACATGTTACAGAGAAAGTCGATTCCTGAACTAAAAGTTTACCTCGCTAAACTAGATTTACCCGAAAAATTGAGAGCACAGTTTAATCAGTTAGTGCTATTAAATGGCGACATTACAATTCTGCATGAAGCGCGTCAGGTCTTTGAAAGCTGCCATCAAGAATTACATGAAGCGTTAGATCGTATACAGGCAGTTATTGAAGTAGTGCAGGATAAATACCCTGAAACTTTAATCAATTGCGATCTTGCTGAGTTACGCGGTTATAACTATCACACAGGTTTGGTTTTTTCTGCATTTCTACCTGGTCAAGGTAAAGAGATCGCAAGAGGTGGTCGTTATGATAATATTGGTGGCATATTTGGTAATGCTCGGCCAGCCACTGGATTCAGCGCAGACCTTCTCAACTTACATCAATTATCGAATGTATTACAAATAAAAACCTTGGGGATTCTGGCGCCTAATAGTAATGATGCCGATTTGAATCAGACAATTCATGATCTTCGTTCACAAGGCCAACGAGTCATTGTTGACCTCACCGATGGTAAAAGTAAACCCGCAGCACAACGATGCGATAAAATTTTAATCCGCCAAAATAATGGCTGGACGATTTCAGAGGCAATCTAGTTAATGGCAAATTCAGTAGTAATTATTGGAACCCAATGGGGTGACGAAGGCAAAGGTAAAATTGTCGACCTTCTAACCGACCAAGCTAAAGCAGTGGTCCGTTTTCAGGGTGGTCACAATGCTGGTCACACGTTGGTAATTGACGGTGTAACAACAGTACTACATTTGATCCCATCTGGTGTTTTGCGAGAAAACGTCAAGTGCCTCATTGGCAACGGCGTTGTATTGTCGCCTGAAGCGCTTTTAAAGGAAATTAAACAGCTTGAAGACAGTGGTATTCCAGCTCGAGATCGTATCGTTATCAGCGAATCTTGCCCAGTAATTCTGCCTTACCACATCGCTCTTGACCAAGCTCGTGAAGTTGCTAGAGGCAGTCTAGCGATTGGTACAACAGGTCGTGGTATTGGCCCTTGCTATGAAGATAAAGTGGCACGGCGAGGTATTCGTCTTGGCGAGATGATGAACAAAGAACTATTTGCAAAGCGTTTGAAAGAAGTTCTCGAATATCATAATTTTACACTCGAACACTACTTTAAAGTCGAGCCGTTAGACTACCAGCAGGTGCTAAATGATGCCTTGCAACAAGCTGAAGAAATTAGAACCTTGGTTGGAGACATTCCTGCAATTCTGCACGAGATGAGAGAGCGGGGAGAAAAAATCATGTTCGAAGGGGCACAGGGTGCTTTACTTGATATTGATCATGGTACCTATCCTTATGTCACCTCATCGACGACTACAGCTGGTGGCGCTGCTGCTGGCTCTGGTGTTGGTCCTAGGGACCTTGAATATATCGTTGGAATCGTAAAAGCCTATACTACACGTGTTGGTTCTGGTCCCTTTCCAACAGAGCTTGACGATGCCTGTGGCCAACATATGGGCGAAAAAGGCCATGAATTTGGAGCAACAACTGGCCGAAAACGTCGATGTGGCTGGCTCGATATGGTGTCTCTTAATCGTTCTCTCAAAATAAATTCTGTGAGTGGTCTTTGTATTACAAAGCTGGATGTATTAGATGGGTTAGAGACCTTAAAAATAGCAGTTGCCTACAAATTTAATGGACAGGAAATCACTAACCCTCCGGCTGGTGCCGATAACTATGAGGCTTGTGAGCCGGTTTATATAGAAATGCCAGGCTGGCAGGAATCAACCTATGGCTTACAATCTTATGATGATTTGCCAGCAACAGCTAAGGCATACTTAGAAAAGATAAATGCTCTGTCAAATGTTCCAATTGATATTGTATCAACAGGGCCAGATCGTGCAGAAACGATAGTATTAAGGCACCCATTTTCACCTTAACAAAGTATATAACCTAAAAAGGTAGCCGTTCTAGGTTACCTTTTTATTACTGATAAGTTTATATTGAAACTTAAATCGAGTTATTTGCTAAAATTTTCATCAATGTTTAAGTTGGAAGTTCTTTTTTGGAGTTGTTTTTTACTTTATTCTCTTCGAAAAAAAAATGGCAAAACTTAATATATCCGAAGAGTCTTCAACACTTTCTCAAAAGTTAATGTCATGCAAGTGAATTACTTTTCACCTGAAATTTGGTGGTAAGAAGGGTAAGTGTTGCAAATAATTCAGTATTTCACCTAATTTATAAAAAGGAAGAAACTTTTATTAATTGATATTCAGGTGTGTAGTGAAAAATTAAATTTTGCAGTAAGTCATAATAATTGAGTTGTATTTTAAAGCATAACTACGTGCTTTTTGCATTAATCTTAAATGCTCGTCACTACTCACCACATCAGTAAAGCCATCAATTAACTGATAGCCACATTTTTCATCATATTTCATGACTTGATCAGCGTCTACACCTGGGATATTGATGCTGCGAGTTGCCATTCCAAGCAACCGCAGATCACCTGTCTTTACCGCCTGCTGTGCATCAGCCAGAGGGTCTGCAGCATCTAACCACTGTAGCTTTTGAACATTCGGATCAAGTGCTTTTGAATCAGTCGCACAGCCAGTCATGGCTAATAAAATTACAGCGAGAAATAATGATGATTTCATAATGACATAAATTTGTTCGTTTCAAAAATATATAGGTAAATAGTGCCACAAAAAAAGTTGTCTGTAACGTAAATGAGGTCGATCTAGCCTCTGATTTTAAAAAATGGATTGCAATTGGTAAAAATTTTAATATTAAATTCTTTCTATAGGGTCTTTAAGGTACATATGGATTACCACTTTTTGTATTTGTAGTGGTCAAATTAATTTGACTACATAATTGAAGCTATTCAATATTTCGTTTCAGCAAAACTTACTGTGTCGTTCATGAGTCATTTTTTATAGCGGTTAGCCTAATATCGATAATTACTTCGATGTACATTAAGAATGTTACAAAATTTTTGCACCGCTTAGATCTCTTTAAAGTCCACTGATTATCGAAAATTGTTTATCAAGTATGGAATCAAGAGAGCGAAAGCTTTTATAATATTTTTTCCTCCATTTCAATTCGGCTATTGATCTTTAATAATTCATATATTTTACGTTGATCTGGTGTGAGCTCTCACCTAATTTTAGCCGTCATTTTGTCACCGAAAGATTTATAAAATGATAGTGTCATTTCTACTCAGGTAGCCAAAAAACTATTTTACTTCACTATTTAGATGCAACATTTTCTCGCCAGGCCGTAACTCCACCTGCTAATCCGATCATAGCCATTCCGATTAACGCCTGTTCATTCGGCCATCGATCAAATATAACTCGGCTCCAGATAGCTGCAAATATTAAATAGCTATAATCCATAGGTGCTAACCAACTGGCATCGGCTGTTTGATAAGCGCGGCTAATGCAAATATTACCGGTTAAATTTAATACGGATGACAGTATTGCGAATCCAACTATAATTAATGTGAGTTCAGGCCAGCCAATAGCAACGAAGGGCATTGCATCTCGTATGTTGCTGGATAGGGGGAATATTGTTAGTACTGCGATACCGATAAGGCCTACGATTAGAAATCCAAGTCCCGCTGCAAAAGCCAGTGCAAGCGGACTTTCATTTCGACAGGCTTTACGTATTGTTAAAATATTTGCAGCGTAGAAAAAACCAGCAATGATGGGTAGCAGCTGCACAGTTGAAAATTCACTGCTCCACGGGGAGAGTACCAAGCTTGAACCCATAGCCCCTAAAGCTAAGGCCCCATATCGCCAAATACCGACCTTTTCGCCTAATACTGGTCCCGCCAGTAAAGATACAAAAAGTGGGTAGGTATAGAGTCCAGCTGCCATCTGCGCCACCGTTAAAAATGGTGCGCCAGCAAAGAAAAAAAACATACACACTAATAAAAATAAAGATCGTAAAAAAACAGCTTTCCAGTTTTTTGGAACTAGAAGGCTAATGCCACCACTAACCATTGCTAAAAGTATCACAAAGCTCAGATTGCTAAAAGAACGTAAAGTTTGAAATTGCCAAAATGAAGTGTCAGAAGACATTAACTTGACTAGCGAATCCTGAAAAGCAAGTGCGAAGGTTGCCGTTAGCACGAGCAGTAGTGCCGCAAATGGTTGATCAGATTTTGGATGAGAAAATAAAGACACTTTCATTTATTGTTGGACATTTTTATAGACACTAGGCTATCAATTTCTTAGGATCATTAGTCTATTCAAATTAATATTAAGAGCAATTAAAATGAGCATGTCTTACGATCGAATTTACTTTTTTGGCGACAGCATTACGCTTGGATTTAATGACACCTTGGATTTAGGTTGGCCTGGTCGAGTCTGTCGCGGATTGACCCAAGACGATCGAGATATCGCTGTTTATAATCTCGGAATCAATGGAGATACATCTGCAGATATTGATGCACGCTGGCACAGTGAAATGATGGCGCGCAATCGAGACTCTACCGGGTTATTAGTTTTTGCCTTTGGTTTTAATGATGCAGCTTATAAAAATTCAGATCAGCCTCAGGTCGAATTAGAGCGGTCGGTGAAGACTGCTCATAAAATCATGTCTCAGGCGCAAACAATATCAAAAGTGTTATGGATAGGGCCAACGCCATTAGACGAGACAGTAAGCCCTCAAAATAGTCAAAATGGACGCTGGTTAATGTATAACGAAAAAATTGCAAAATATGATCGAGCGTATGCAGATCTTGCCAATCAACTGAAAATCGATTATCTATCTATTTTTCAGGAATACCTTGTAAGCCCACGCTATAAAGCAGCATTAGTGGCAGGTGACAAGGTACACCCAGGCGACGATGGCTATGCAATGATTGCTGAGAGTGTTACCAATTGGGTAGCTTGGCGGGCATTATTTAGTTAGTAATTCTTATTATTGTCCTAACTTTATTACCTATGGGGTGAAATAAAGTTAGGTCACAATATCGCTAATTATTAATCAGCTATAGTATTGATTTTTTGTTCCACGATCCCACCATTTCAACAGAGTGCCGTCGAGTGCAGTTTGAACTGCAATACCGAGTTTCTCAGGTAAGGTCTTTTTGATTTTGTATTTGACTTCGAAAACGTCAGATTTTTCACAAGCATTGCTAATGTACTCGTCACTAGTCATCAGTTCATCGACTAATGACTTGCCTAATGCTCTTTGTCCAAACCAAATCTCTCCCGTCGCAACTTCTTCAATATTGAGCTGTGGTCTGTGGGACGTTACGAATTCTTTAAAAAGAATGTGGACATCTTCGATATCTTCGGCAAACTTTTCACGGCCTTTATCGGTATTTTCACCGAACATCGTTAGTGTCCGTTTGTGCTCCCCAGCAGTGATCATTTCAAAATCGATGTCATTCTTTTTAAGCAATCGGTGAAAGTTAGGGATTTGTGCGACAACACCAATAGAACCAATAATCGCAAATGGGGCCGCTAAAAGTTTGCTCGCAAGACAAGCCATCATATAGCCACCGCTTGCAGCCACTTTATCGACACAAATGGTCAGTGCTATTTCGCGGTCTTTTATGCGTTGTAGTTGTGAGGATGCGAGTCCATAGGCATGAACCATTCCGCCACCACTTTCAAGCCGGATTAAAACTTCGTCGCTTTTTTCGGCCAGTGAAAGCACAGCGGTTATTTCCTGACGTAAACTTGATACCGCAGATGCTTTTATATCACCATCAAAGTCGAGCACAAAAACACGACTTTTTCTGTCGACTAAAATGTCTTTATCGACATTCTTTTTTGCGTTCTTTTTAAGAAGTTTGAGGTGGGCTTTACGCTCTGCTTTTTCTGTCTTCTCGCGCTTTTTTAAGGCAATTTTGAATTCATCTTCATCGACGACAGCTGCACTTAAAGTATCTCGAAGCAAATCTATTTCGTCATTTACGCGAGTGACCTCTATATGACCTTCTGGTGCAGCTTTTGATTTCATACTAGCCGCTACTGAAACAACCACTATGGCTATAATGGCAATAACAATTGTTAATAGTTTAAGTGCAAAAAGTCCATAATTAAAAAAGAATTCAGCCATTAGGTTTTAATCTGCCATTGATTTATAAAGAAGCTGCATCATACCTGTGAGTTAATCGTGATTACATCAGTATTTTGATGATAAATCAGAAAACCCAAAGCGTATATTTTGTGGATAGGGAAATACGTCTTCAAAGATGCCCGCTTTAATATTTTCCTGTTTCTGAATCCAGAAGTCAGCGTCTAGTAAATCTTTATGGTGTTTTAAAAATGCTTTCCGCACACGATTATCCGCAAATATAAATGTCGCAAATTCCTCAGGAAAAACATCATTGGGTGAAATGCTGTACCAGGGTTCGGCTGAAAATTCATCCTCTGGATAGCGCGGTGGTGGAATTTTTCTAAACTTACATTCGGTCAGATAACATATTTCATCATAATCATAAAATACGATTCGCCCCTTTCCTTGTCCGGTAACGCCAAAGTTTTTCAGTAATAAATCGCCTGGGAATATATTGGCGCCAGCTAATTCCTTAATGGCTTGCCCATACCCACGCATTAAATGATCAACTAAAGCATCGTCAGCGCCCTGAATGGCAATATTAAGAGGGATCATTCTACGTTCAATGTATACGTGTTTTACTACAATATGATCACCTTCATGTGAAATGCTGTTCGAACAGGTCTCATGCAATTCATCTAACAAGTCAATTGCGAATCGATGGTAGGGAAGGGCAACATGTGAATATTCCAGTATGTCTGACATGCGTCCCACGCGATCATGTTGTTTGACCAGATGATAGGTATTCACTACTTCCTGTCGAGTCACTTTTTTGGGCGGTTTAAATCGGTCTCGAATTACTTTGAACACATAGGGGTAGGAAGGTAGGGTGAATACAGCCATCACCATGCCTTTAATACCAGGTGCAAATATCAGTTCATCCTCTGAATGCTTTAAATGGTGAAGAAAGTCGCGATAAAAATCAG
>JBLHWR010000056.1:0-12950 GCA_047629275.1 Gammaproteobacteria bacterium | reverse complement strand
AAATCTAGTGAGGCCATATTTTTTCAGAACACACCTTAAATGATGCTAATTGTAATGCTTCAGCCTCTTTACTAATAATTAAATCAAATTCCAATAAATAAGACTTTTTATAAATTATAAATGAGCAGAATAAATTTTTAAGTTTCCGAAGCAACTGCATTATTAAAAGTTCTTAAAACACTCTAGGCATTAATGATTGAGCCTTAAATAGCGACCCTGTGCAGTTTAATTTTATCCTTGGAATCTGATAAATATCCGCAATCAATTTATTATTATATCCATCGAGAAAGCTAAACCCAATTTTATAACCAGCTTGTTTAGCTAATTCTTTAGTTTTATCGTTAAATGTATTCTGACTCCCAACAGGATAAGAAATTGAAGAGATGCTATGGTTTAGTTTCTTTTCTAAAAATAATTTTGATTCATTAAGTTCAAATGCTTGTTGCTCATCTGAAAGATTCGCTAAAACCGGATGATTAATTGTATGAGAGCCGATGGTAATATTATTTTTCGTTACTTCAGCTATCTGCTCCCAATTCATAAATTGTTTTAATGTTGCTTGTGTCACATCATCCTGAGTTTGCTCTAAACGGCATTCCTGATGTAACTCAGCTAACAAAGAGTCGGTATGTTGATGTGGGGTATTTTTAAATAATTGAAGAATGTCACGGATAGTTTTCCTTCTACCTGAGTCGCTTCCTATATTCAAGGATTTGCCTTGGAGCTTTATCGTCTTCTTAGTACTCAATTTAACAGTATAAGCAATAGCGTCCCACCAAGGATAAGTAAGGCCTTCTATTTGGTTAATGGGAATAAAAAATGTCGCTGGTGTATTATGAGCCTTTAAAATAGGATACGCGATTTCATAGTTATCTATATAGCCATCATCAAATGTAATTAAAGCTGTACGCTGAGTAATTGGCTTACCCGACTCAATCAGTTTAATTAAAGAAGCTTCATCGATTACATCAAAAGATTGCTTCAAGAATATGATTTGTTTTTCAAAAAATTCTGCTGAATGGCCATACACTCCTTCATCAAAATTTGTTTTAAGGGGTTCATGGTATATTCGATGGTAGTTAAAAACCACCAAATTAGGAAGATTTAAACGCTTTAATAGAGCATATGCGCCAATGCAGTTGAGTAAATTTGACAATAACTCTTTTTTGCCTTTAACAATTCCTTTCAATAGTGAAAAGCGAATAATGGATTTCATGTTTTACGAGAAAAATAACAAAGATTATTATTCTAAGACAGATTCAAAAAAGTCAAACACATGAGCAAAAATGACAGCATTATTCTTCTGGATAAAGCTCAGTCGCGTGATCATCGAGATCGCAAAATAACACTAGAGTGTCGAAGAGACGCTCAATGGCCCTCTGGGCCGGGAATCTTAAACTAGCCCAAGAAAGGTGAGCAATTGCGCTGTAACGTGGCATCTGGAAAGCCGCAAAACTCTATAAATGTTATTATTTGTTGCTTTTCACGAAAAAGTCCTCCTATGTTATAGCACCATGGTAAAAAATTATAATTAGTTGTGATATGAATAAGTTTCACTTTTTTATTGTATCCATATTGATATCGAGTGTGGCAGCTAACGGAGCAGCCCCATCAATTACTCAGATAGAACTGCCTTATGTTTTCGAAAGTGGCGCTGTGATTACATGGGATACAGATATTTTAGCGTTGTCTGAGGTTGAATATGGACTCACAGCAAGTTATGGTGAAATCGGGATTTCTCCGATCGGACTGACCACCGATCATAGTGTAACACTCCATCAACTTGAGCCAGACACACTCTATCACTATAGAATACGTAGTACAAATGACAATAATGAAGTTGCATATTCCAATAGCTTTACATTTATGACTACTGTTGTCCCTGATTTTGACAGCATTTGCATTCCTTCGGCCACAGCGAATGACTACCCAGTCGGACCAGGTCAAACCTATGAAAATATAGGGGATGTTCCCTGGGAAAATCTTGGGCCAGGGGACACGGTTAGAATATTCTGGAGAGAGGCTCCTTACAAAGAAAAATTTCGGATAGGTACACGAGGCACCCCAGAAGCCCCTATCCGGATTTGCGGTATCCCTGGGCCAAATGGAGAGCGCCCTGTGATTGATGGCAAAGATGCAACGACACGGCCTCAACTGAATTATGTGAATTGGGGTACGGACTCGACAATGGAAGATTTTGCAACGGTTCTTTTCAATGCTCCGTATGGCGAAAGGCCTGGTTATATTGCGCTTGAAGGTCTTTGCGTTCGCGGAGCCTATGAAGACAATTCTTATATTGCTACTGACGGTTCTGAGCGTACCTATATCACCAGAGGTGCTGCTTCTATCCGCATCCAAAAAGGCGACAATATCGTTATACGTAATTGCGAAATTACTGATAGTTCCAATGGATTGTTCGTTCTGTCAGTGCCGCCATCGATTCATGTTTCCCGAGAAATTCGCATTGAAGGAAATTACATACATAACAATGGCAGTATTGGCTCTGACAGAGAGCACAGTTCTTACGTTCAAACTTTAGGTGTGATTTATCGATTTAACCACTATGGTCCTTTGAGACCAGGGGCGATAGGGTCTTCCCTTAAAGACAGGTCATCGGGCACAGTTATCGCTTATAATTGGATAGAAGGAGGGGCTCATGCGCTTGATTTAGTAGAAGGTGAAGAGCACTTTGAACTTACAACAAGAGATATCAGGTACCGTAAAACCTATGTTTACGGGAATATCCTGCGTGTTGGCCAAGAAGGTTCCATTATTCATTACGGTGGCGACAATGGAAATACGCCAATCTATCGTAAAGGCACTCTCTATTTTTTTAACAACACCATCCATGCAATTGATGATCGTTGGAGAACTACCATTTTTGATTTAGCAACAAATGATGAAACTGCTGAAATCTTTAATAACATACTATATCGTCAAGGCACATCAAAATTTCAAATACTCAGTGTTTCCGGAGTGGTCAATCTTGGCCCTAACTGGATAAGTACAGGTTGGGAAAGTTCGCATGATTACAAACCTTTTGAGGGTACTCTAACTGGAACCGAAAATCTAATCATTGATTCAGCACCTCCGATGGATATCGTGACTTATCAACTTCCAACAGGTTCTAGTGTTGTAAATGCTGGAATGTCATTGTTACCAGAAATTGTTAGCGCAGGCCATACACTATCGAATCAAATAAACACAACTATTGGTAGCGAAAGCTTTCCCATAAGCTTGGTTCAGAATCGTATTGTAAATGGTAGTGCCATTGACTTAGGTGCGACTGAGGTAGGCCTACCAGACCTACCGGACCAGATACTTTCAGTTACCCCTTCTCAAAATAGCATAAATGTGGCTTTGGATACCGACTTGCATCTTGAACTCACAAATTTAGCAATTTTTGATTGGACTATAGGTAGTGAAATTCGACTCTATGAATCTGGGCTCATTGAGCCCGTGTGGACTTATGATCCTGCTGGCTCTGCTCCGGAACCTGCTAATCCAAGCGGATCTACTCCTGATCCTAACCAAGGGTCCAAAATAGTAATATTTGATATTCCTGGCCTTTCTCCTAATACAATATATTATGTTTTAACGGGAGATGAAACCGGTATTAGCTGGGCAAGAATTGATGGGGCACCTTGGTATGTCGGCAACTTTGTTGACTCTTCGACTTGGAGTTTCAGGACCGGTGATTCCACTTTAGAGTCAATATTAACCTTTGATATTTGGTTAGAGGATTACTACGATCATCCCTTGACTGTAGACGAGGCATCGCCTGATGCGGATCCTAACCAAAATGGAGTTTCGAACCTCCTTGAATATGCGTTTGATTTCTCTTCACCAAGCGCTTCTGCGAATCAATTTTTGCCTGAGGTCGGTACTTTTGACGATGGGGTTGACCGATGGGTGACTCTTGACTGGCGTAAAATCAATGGAGCGACTGACCTCTCTTACGACGTAGAATACTCTTATGATTTAACAGGTTGGAAGCTCATTGATGATGATGATGAAATTGAGTTCACTCAGATCGTCCTTGATAGCAATCCGGATGATGATGATTCTGCGAATCTTACTCGAACCCGAGTAAAGGCAACAACAGACAGTTTCTTTCTCCGCCTCAATGTTAGTGAACTCTAATACATTTTTAAAAAGCTTCTCATCAATCTTTCAGATGCAGAGTACACAGTTTTTGCCTTGGTGCGGATGCTCTATGGGACTAAGAGTCAGAGGTTTGACCCGAACTAGTTTGATGTTGCTGGAGGACTTCGAGTCAATAAAGAGGGCTTAAAGGAGCGTGTGCTGAGCAGTCTACGCCTGATTATCAGCGATAAATGCCTTGGTCTGGTTGAAACTCTCTGAGAGTTTTATCCGGATGCAGCCTGGCAACGTTGTACGGTTCACTTTTATCGTAATGTGTGGACAGCAGTGCCTTTAAGAAAGGTCAAAGAGGTAGCAGCAATGCCTGCTATTCATGCTCAGGATGGCCTTAACGCAGCCCACCGCAAGGGCCTGCTGTCGTAGAAAAGCTAAAGGGGATTAAAGTCTGTCAGGTGCAGCGAGAATGGTGGAAGAAGGCATCGAGGAGCCTTGCACTACAATGATTACTTTCCAAGAGAGCATTGGCGTAATCTACGCGCAAACAATCGGTTGGAACGCTTGATCCGTGAAGTGAGTCGCCGCACAAAAGGTAGTGGTGGTGTTTCTTTCCGGATGGTACCAGTGCTCTGATGCTTGTTTCCGTACGTCTACGCTATATCACCGGCACGAAATGGGGCTTGAGGCAATTATGTGGACTGAAGGAACTTGATGAGTAAAACAAATATCTCGAAGAACAACCCGCTTAATCCTTTGCTCTGGCTCTGATCGGGCTTACGCCAGAGCAAATACACCAAAAACCGCAAACTAACAAAACAACAACGAAACCTTCATGCGGAGTGCCGTGATTCTTTCCTTTTTAGAGTAGTCGCAGGTAACTGTCATTTTGCGGTTTAAAGTACACCACCTTTTTGCACTTCAAAGTGCACCACTCTGAAGAGGTGCTTTTGTTTATTCCGAGGTCTGGTTTTGTCGAGCGTGATCTTTCAATCTGTAGCTATTTCCTTTGATTTTGATGATTTTTGCGTGATGCAGAAATCGGTCGAGTATGGCTGTGGCGGCAGGGACGTCGCCTATGAGTTTGCCCCATTCTTCCAGGGGTCTGTTTGAGGTCATCAGCGTGGAGCGCAGTTCGTAGCGTCGCATGATAATCTCAAAGAGGTATTCGCCTGATTTAGGGGGCAGTTGTTTGATGCCCATGTCGTCGATGATGAGTAGGTCGCACTTGGTATAGCGCTTCATGGTGCGGTCGTGGGCTGCGTCCATGCTGTCCTCTCTGAGATCATCAAGGATATCAAAGATGGAGCGGTAGAGGACGACTTTCCCCTGCTTGATCAGTTGATAGCCAATGGCTTGTGCTATGTGACTTTTGCCCACGCCGGGTGGGCCGATCAGCAGTATGTCTTCGGCCTGCTCGGTGAAGAGTCCGGTGGCGAGTTGGTAGATCTGCTGGCGGGTGATGCTTTTGTTGAAGCTAAAATCAAAGCTTTCGAGTGTGCGTTTATCGCGGAAGGTGGCGCTTTTGGTGCGCCGTTCGATGGTGCGTTGCTCGCGGATGTTGAGTTCGTCCTGAAGGATGAGTTCGAGGAACTCTTCATGTGCCAGGTTGTTGCCGATGGCTTCCTGAAGCCTCAGGTCGAGACTGGAGGCAAGGCCGCTCAGGCGCAGCTTCGAGAGTGCTTGGTGTAGGTTAGGATGGTTCATTGCTTGTTGTGTTGTGTTTAGTTGAACAGCTCGTCGGTCGCGGCGATGCTGTCGTAGGATTGCGGGTTGCGTATGAGTTCATGCTGTTCGAGAAAGGAAAAGATTTCCTGGTCATGTGGATTGCATAGCCACAGGCGTAACTCTTTGAGTGTATACTGGCCGTGAATAGTGGCTTTGCGGGCAGCTTCGTTGATCTGCGATTGGGTGTACTTTTTCTTCAGACCGAGCAGGCCCTGGAGGCGGCGCAGGGCGGTATCACTGCATTTAGCAATCAAGGCATCCGCCCAACTGTCATTTTGCGGTTAAAATGTACCAGTAATTTGCGAATTAAAGTGTACCACTTCGCTTCAGCCTGCCCGAAAACCAAAAATCCAGTTAAAAACGAAGCCACCTCACCCTGGAAATATCTGGGAAAGCTCAAAAGGAGGCGGCTGTCATCAAAAAAGCTATGCAAAAAAAGGGTTCTTCACGGAAGTGCGTTTTTTAGAGAGCTTTCTTGGTGGAAAGATTCGGTAAATCATAGATTTTGAAATATAAGTATATCTCATCTCGATACCCGTATGCTTGCCTGGTCAGCCATCCGATTTTATTGTTAAATCCCTCCTGGCTGGCGTTGGTGATTCCCTTGTGCTTCCAAAATGAAATCAGTCCTTCCATCCTTTTCCGAATGGTTTTAGCCATTTGTTTCAGGCAACAGATACCCGAAGCCTCCGCCTTTTCACACCAGAGAGTAAAAGCCTTTCGTGCCAGTTCGCACGAGTCCGCTATGCTGTAGATGTTGCGAAGGTACTCTTTCATGATTGAAGCAGTGCCTAGATCCTTAAACTCAAAGCGCAGCTCCTTCAACTCCTGTGCGGCCTGCGTGCTCAGATCCTTCTGGTTGCGCAGGAACAGAAACCGCTTGCCTTTGAGTTCTTTCTTTTGCTCATCGGCGAGCTTGTTCATGGTGCTTTTGCGCAGACCGTCCATGCGTTCGTTCATTAGTTTGATGACGTGAAAGTGGTCATAAACAATATCAGCCTCTGGAAGCACTTCACCGACCCATGCGCTGTAGGCGTTAGCCATGTCAATGGTGACCGCTTTGATCTGCTTGGCCTTACGCCCGATGCGATTGCGGAATCCTTTCAGCGCATCCCCGCCTTTGCCTTTGCCCACATGCAGAACACGACCTGATTCCAAGTCCCTGACAACAGTTATGTAGCCGAGCTTTTTGCCCAAATGAACCTCATCGATTCCGAGGTATTGAACCTCTTTGAGGCCGATGGTCTTGTATTTTTTCTGGAGGTATTTCTTTTCGATGTTTTTTACGCTTTCCCAGTGCAGTCCAGTGAAATGCGCCACGTCTTGAATCGACATGGCGCGGCGCAGGCCGAGCACGAAATTAGCCAGCCACTTACTGTAGCCCACATGAGTGCCCGCACAGAATTTAATGGGTTCTTGCACGGATGCCTTGCATTCTCGGCAAACAATGCGCCGGGTAAACACCCGGAGAAGGATTTTCTTAAAGCCAATGAAAAGCCCGCGGATCTGGCGTGATTTCCCAGTTTTCACCAGCGTTGTATTCGCTGAGCGGCAACAAGGGCAGCTAAGATGATTAGCGGTTGAATGCAAATGGTAGATCTCGGTCTTACCAATGCGGTCGGTCTTTTGGTATTTGAATCCTACAATTCCTTGAGTGTGGTACAGGCTGCTGGTTGTCATAACTTCGTTGTTGTTAAAAGCATGGAGGAAAGCAATAGATCAGCTACTTGTGCCAGTCTAATGAGTTAAGGCCTACCGCAAAAGTTATCCATGATTTTCGCTCCTTGCGACGAGTTATATTCCCATTCTCAGGAGCGAAAACCATAGATAACTTTTTCTCAAAAAACGCACTTCCGTGAAGAGCCAAAAAAAGATAATTTTTACTGTGATTCAAAAAAAGAGCCTTTTTCGGCCAGGCACTAAGTAGTTACCAAAATCAAAGGAAACAGCTACAGGCTCAAAGATCACGCTCGACAAAACGAGCCATCGAAATAAACCAAAAACATCTCTTCAGGGTGGTACACTTTGAAACGCAAAAAGGTGGTACACTTTAAACCGCAAAATGACAGTAAGTGACTTTCACCACATGCGAATCAACCACTCTATGCTCTTTGCAAATCCATATCAATGGAATCGAGAATTTTTGGAACTAGGCAAAACGTCATTTACGTAAGTTCAATGGTCTCCAATCAGAGAACTTTTACTGGTTTCTTAAGGAGTGCGAATGGCGCTTTAACTCAGGATGATAATCAAAAACTCCTCAAGCAGCTTAAATGCAGGCATTCACACGCTAACTCTTAGCTATTTCAGTTCCTAAAGCAAAATGTCAATGGAGCTGTTTTTAGATGTCCCCGTATCAACTATAACAGCAATGAAGTCGCAAGTCGGTTGAAGATGTACAAAAAAATAATGAACAATATCGAGAAAAAAATTAGTGCCTTTAATTTTAATGAGTGTATTTCCTCAGCAAACAACGTCGGACTTTGAATTCGCACATAAGTTACCAGTATGGAAATATATAGCATTGGCAACAAGACATAAGTTCTAGAGATAAAGAAAACTGATATTGCAATACCTATCAATCCGGCTGCCAATGCAATAATCTCAGTACTGATTTGATTATTCGCTTCTTTTAATGCGACTCGAATAGCTGTGTTTAATGACACAATAAACATGCTCATATAAACCACAAAACCTAATAATCCGGTTTCAACAAGCGCTAAAACATAGCTGTTGTGGGTGGTATACGCATGATAAACGTTGAAACGGTTGGCACCAATTCCGCTAATCGGGTTCTGAGCAAAAAGCTGAAGAGCTAAAATCCAGGCATCGACACGCCCCATTGCACTTTCGTCGCCGGATGTTACGCTGCTCATGCGAGAGCCACCAAGAGTTAACAATACTACTCCGGAAACACCAGAAAAGACCATACCAGCCAAAGAGCGCTGCTTAATCATAAAAAAGCTACCGAATGCTGCGACTAATGCGAGAAGAGATCCTCTGGATTGGGTCAGAATTACCGAATAGATAAGGACAAGCATAATGCCCAACCAATTGATTCTCGCTAACAGGGAAATAGATTGAAAAAAAATCCGATTGAAAATATATGGCACAAAGGCTATTAAAATCATCCCCAAATCATTCGGATCGCTTAAAATACCATACCAAATCGGTTGTTTCTCTCCTACTATGTTACCAAACGAATCATCGGTAGCACCATCGTTTCGGTATAGCGGCTTCAAGCCTCCCCAGTTTTCGCCTTGAGTTAGTTGTAAATGGCACTGATAGCAAACAAAGACGAGGAGTAATGCGATGATTAAAATCAATCGCCGGATCTGTTTTTCACTAGTAACGGACGCCTGCAATAAAACAAACACCGAAATGTTTGTCACCATTTGTAAAAAATAGGTCCCAATAACACCAATCTGGCCACGAACCAAATTTGATACAATCATGGAGAAAAAAAACCAAAGAAGAAACAGAGTGATTCTGTCGTATGAAAGTTTTCTTTTTTGATCCAGCGTCATTGCACCGATGACTAAGATAGCCAAACTATTTAACAAGAAATTCCAGTTGAACCGCAAAGCCGGAATCCATTCTGCAGGGCGGATGATATAGACTATGATGATCAGTAGTAAAATAAAATACCCCATCGTATTAAGAATCCTTTAATTGTCTGAGAGAACTGAGGCTGCTCGGAAACATTAAACGGTTTAATAAAGGCATGCGGTTCACCGCCCACGCAAACATAACCGACAAAGCAACGACCACAAGAAAAGACAACAAAGGGGCAGCTATAATCTTCAAGATTTTTGTTAACAAGATATAAATAATAGGGTGCGCCAAATAGATTTTGAGACTGTCACGCCCCAGTAATGACAAGGGTTGTAAGACCATATTTGGTAACAGAGAGACAATAATGTAAATCGACGGAACCGTAATGACTAATAAAACCGAGTAAAATAAAATTAACCAGGGCTCTTGCCATGTGGGAAATAATCCGCCTGCCAAGAAGAACTTCCACCCGATCAAAGTGCTTATAAAGCAGCCAATTAAAAATAGAGCACCAATAACAAACTTAACCAGAACAGGACTATTAACTATCGGGTTATAAAATTTCGCAGAAACCAGTGCTGGCAGATATAGGAATCCAATCACGTGTAAAGAGAAAGGTAATTTGATCAGTACCCTTTCCGGCAGTTGTACCACAACAATAAATGCGACTAGTGCTACTAATAAAAAAATCGAGCCAATTTTTGCATGAATTAGTCGGATGAAATACAACGCCACGAGACATGGAAGAAACCATAAATACATAAAGCCCGACGCTTCTTTAATATCAAACGGTGATGCTAGGAATGCCGCTTTGGCATATATCCACAATCCTTCCAATATCGCTACGTTTCTAAACATGATCCAATTGGCTGCTGTGGTGAGCGTCAAAAAAATCAGAAATGGGATCAAGTAGCTAAGATACTTGTCAACAAACAGTTGCAGCGAGAACGTTTTCAATGGCCAAAGAAACGTTAATAAAATGAAGCCACCGACGCCAATCGAATCGGCGACCGGCCTGATCCAATCATAAGCAGTTGTTAACAGCGTATTATGTTCTAGCACAATAAAAAGAATCAAAACACCTTTCACACAATCGATTCGAATGTCACGTTCTTTGCTTGTTGTTGCACCAGAAATAATCATGCGAATTACCTATATAATTTTATATTTTGTAGTTTTGCTGGTTGAGTAACACCGCTTGCGGTCATTTACAAAAAGAAAGCTATGATCCTTCCAAATTAATTGGGTCGAGCCTTCTTATTTGCGATCATTGAAAGCCAAAACCCACTTCCCCAACTCAAATGCATTGTGGCTAGGGCAAGAATAATACCAGGCACAAGGCGAATGGGGGGAGTATCATCAGAAGATAGAAGGGTACCCAATATAAGAGCGACAAGGTAAGCAGATAAAATAATTCCTGTGAGCCAAGGAAAGAAAATCCAGTTGAGCAACACCGATAAGGTTGAAAGCAGAGCGCTCAGAAGCAAAATCAATACGAAAAAAGGAGGAACCATTTGGCGTAGGCGAATACTGCCAGGGTATAGCTGCAGCATAAAGACTTTCCAATAGCCGTAGTTGAAATACTGTTTAGAGAGTGAACGATAACTTTTGCGAGCGAAGTACTGGCAACGAATTGCTGGGTCAAACCAAACTTTGCCGTCTTGTGCCCTTAAACGAGCATTCCATTCATAATCTTCATTGGCTAAAAGTTTTTCATTAAAGAAGCCGTTGCGGTTTAAGGTTTCGCGGGTAAACGCACCAAAAGGAACGGTGTCGACGAGACTTGCCTTGTTGCCGGAGCGGTAATTTGCTCCACCTGAACCGATTGGATGGGCTGCAGCGACGGCAATTGCACGCGCCATATAAGAATTATTACTTGGCTGGATGTCCCAACGTCCTCCAACATTGTCCCCCTTTCCCTCCTGCAATGCATGCACACATGAAGCGACATAGTCCTTTGAAGGAATCGAATGAGCATCCATGCGAATTAAAAAATCGCCGCTAGAAGCCTTTAGACCTTTGTTCAATGCATGAGGGATAAACCTTTTTTCATTGTCAATGATACGGATAGTAAGATTTGGATGAGTCTTGGAGAATGATTGAATTTTTTGCCTAGTATCATCGGTGGACATCCCATCAACAATGATAACTTCCATCGACGAATGAGGATGACTTTGCTCATAGAGGGACTGTAACAAACGCTCAATGGTAGACGATTCGTTATAGCAGGGAATAAATATAGAAACTGAAGGTCTCATTTTATAATCTTCATAATACTGTCTATCTTGCGTGGCCAGTCGTCTTGAATACGACGCTCTGAAATAGCTGCCCTGTCTTTTCGCTCACATTGTTTCTCTAGGCTACATATCCATTCCGCTAATGTGGTAGCTCTTCTGACGTCAGGGTAAAGTTCTTCCAAGTCCTCCATCATCGGTGTCACAATAGGCAATCCTGCAGATAACATTTCACGGCATTTGATCGGATTAACACTTTTCAACTGCTCTAATTTCATATCATAGGGAATAAAGCCGGCGTTGAAGTGAGCGCACCATTGTGGTAACTCGTGATGTTCTACACGGCCTGGAAAGTGAAGATTTTCCAGTTCTGTGAGCGGAGCTATAATGTCATTAATGGGGCCAATCATGACAAATTGCCAATCTGGTTTGGCCTTTGCCAGCCCCCGGATCAAGGGATGATCTATCCAATTAGAAAAATTGCCATAGAAGCCAATAATTGGTCCTGGTTTGAGTTTAGTCAAAAAAGGTGGCTTAGGGAGATCTTTTTTGACCGCCTGGGCAAACAGAGCGTGAGGAACCCCATGGGAAATGTAATGAACGGGCTTTTCGGTTAATTTGCTAAGTTTACGTTGTAGATAGAGCCCGGTTACAAACAAATAGTCAGATGCAGCAATGAGTTTATTCTCTTGCTTGCGGATAAGTTCTTCATCCAAACCGCTGAACAATGGCCAGTCATCAGTACAATAGTAAATAAGCGTACTTCTATGTAGCTGCTGCTCGACTAGATTGAAAGTATTGGGAAGGAAACTCCAAAAAGTTAGATGTTTCTTTTTATCAATGCCTTCTCGTTTCAGATAATAGGAGAATAAATATTGGTTGATTTTGTGCTTAATCGAAGAATTGGAAGCCGGCAACATTAGGGGCGAAAGAACCTTAAGTTGATGTTCTTTTAGTGTAGCCGTGTTGAAAAAGCGTTTGATGCGAGAATTTATACGAACTAAATCCTTTGTATTCATTAGCTTGGGAGTTCTTGTCCCAATTGATTCGATCCATAGGGTAGGTTCGCGGTTACCGATTTCTCGTAAGACATGGGTAGTGCTGGTAGGAACATCATCCCAGTTTTTTGAAAAGCCAATATTGTAGGTTTCTGAGGTCATATCAAAATATAATAGGTCTATTTATTTCAGCAGCTAACGGCTCCCTCGCATCATGTGAGGGATCGTTCTTAGAATTATTTCAAGGTCAAGCCAAACCGAGTGGTTTTTGATATAGAAAAGATCAAACTGCAGTTTACGTTTAGCGCCCTCAATACTGTCTGTGTATTGATATCGT
>JBLHWR010000055.1:0-12999 GCA_047629275.1 Gammaproteobacteria bacterium | reverse complement strand
GGGCTGACGACAAGCCAGGCGTATTGGCTGATATCACCCGTATCATGGGTGAAAGTGGCATTTCAATTGAAGCGATTTTGCAGAAAGAACCAGAGCCAGGTATTACTCAGGCGACGATTATTATGCTGACTCAAACAATACGTGAAAAGCAAATGGATCAGGCGCTTTCGCAGATTGCAGCGTTATCGTCAGTGAATGACAAGATCCATCGTATTCGAGTAGAAACACTAGACGCTAACTAATTCGTTGGTTTAATGGTCGGGGTATGAGAAGTAGGTTTATCTAATTATCACATTATCACACTACCTAACAGTTTCAGTTTTATCGAAGTAATGTTTGACGATTTAGAAAGAGTGCGAACGTTACTTCAATCTAATCACTTAGCGTTCGAAGATTGTGGAAATCATTTATCGAATTTTATCGGTATCGCACAGGAAAATTAGATTATTGCGATTAATGGGTACGAGCCTGTTGATCGTACTGTTTTGTTACGGTCGGTTGTGGTCGACTCTCAGTTTCGAGGGCTAGGCTTGGTTCAAACTTGATTAAGCAAATACTGGGTCAATTGAGACTTTCAAAAGTAGAGGCTGTTTATATTCTGACCGAAACAGCTGATCAATATTTTTTCCAGTTCGGTTTCAAGGCTTTAGAGCGTGACAAGTTACCGCTACAAATTAAAGTAACCCAACAATGCAAAACACTCTGTTCTGCGTCTGCTGTAGCGATGCGACTGGCGCTTTGACACCGCTTGATTACGCCTGATCGATGGCAGTAGGCTTAGAAGTTCGACTAATCATCGTGACACCGGAGATAACCAATGCCATGCCTAACGCATGGTATAGAGTAAAAACTTCATCTAATACGAAAACAGCTAACATGGCAGTAGTGATCGGACCAGCTGCCCCGAGAATGCTCGCTTTACTGGCACCAATACGGCTGATCGCGCTCGATATTAAGTAGGATGGAATTACAGTGGTTAGCACGGCCATGGTTATCGCGATTATATAAAGCCGGGGTGGAAAGATAAGATCGACAATCTGATGCGTTAGCAAGAAGTGACCCAACATCATGATACTCGCTGCGATCATCGCGATCGTCGTAAAAGCAGCGCTGCCGACTTGCCGAGCGTAGTGTTGGCTTCCCATTAAAAAAAGTGCAAAAAAGAATGAGGCTGCCAACACATAAAGCCCGCCGGTTAAAAGTGATTGAGTATCAACGATGGTGAGACTGTCGTGCAGCATAATCACTGAAATGCCAATATAAGCCACGGTCAGAGCTAATATTTCTTTTTTAATTAGTGGTTTACGGTAGAGCAATGCCGTCAATATGAGGGTAAATGCAGGGTAGGTGAATAAAACCATGCGTTCGAGATTGACTGATATATAACGTAGGGATTGCATATCCAAATAGCTCGCAATGTAATATCCGCTAATGCCAACGATAGCGATTCCGAGGTATTGACGATGTTCTATATTGATTCTTTTTGTGCTTTTGATCCAGCTGAAATAGCCGATGACTAAATAAAAGGGCAACGCAAAACCCATTCGTAAAGTCATTAATTCGACAGTGCTAATGTCATAGGCATAAGCCAATTTGATTAACACAGCCTTACCAGAGAAAAGCACAATACCGCTCAATGCCATCAAAATGCCAATGTTTTGAGCACGATTACTATCGAATCGTGTGCGTAAATTGGTTAAAGAAAGCAGACTCATTCTTAAATGTGGCTGGTAAATAGGACTGCATTGTAAGGCTGTAACCTCTATATTGATATGACAACTTTTTATGATTTGATCTCGTGCATCCCTGTATGATATTAGACAGTTTTTATTTAACAACAGGACCATAAAGTGTCGTTTTTTCCAGTAACAAAGCAGCCCAAATTTCTTGAATTCGTCGTGCTCATGGCGATGATAATTTCGATGGTCGCGTTATCGATTGATGCGATGCTGCCTGCACTTCCCAATATTGCGTCTGATCTGGGTGTGACACAAATAAATGATAGCCAGTACGTGATTTCTATCTTATTTGCAGGTATGGCTATTGGGCAAATGATATTCGGTCCGATGTCTGATTCTATTGGGCGAAAAAACGCCATCAACTTTGGATTTGCTGTTTTTATCATTGGCTGCCTAGTTTCGCTATTGGCTCAAACTTTTACGGTGATGCTTATAGGACGTTTTTTACAGGGGTTAGGCGCGGCTGGCCCTAGAATTGTGTCGACAGCTTTGGTGAGGGACCGATATGAAGGCCGTGAAATGGCGAGAGTCATGTCGTTTGTGATGACTATCTTTATCCTGGTACCAGTAGTTGCGCCCGCATTAGGTCAGGCTATTTTGATATTTGCCGATTGGCGCGGTATTTTTTGGATGTTTCTTGTTTTAAGCTTTATTGCCTTGAGCTGGTTTAACCTGCGCCAACCTGAAACTTTGCTACTCGAAAACCGAGTTAAGTTTTCCATTGAGCAGATTGTATCGGATGTTAAATATATATGTGCCATACCAGCAGCGGTTGGATATACCATCGCTGCGGGTATTGTATTTGGTGCCTTCCTAGGATATTTGAGTAGCTCGCAACAAATATTTCAGCAACAGTATGGTTTGGGCGATCAGTTCGTGGTGTATTTTGGTGTTTTGGCCGCATCGATTGGTGTCGCTTCTCTGGTAAACGCTAAATTGGTAATGCGTTTTGGTATGCGGCGCTTGTCCATTGGGGCGATATTTGTTATTGCTTTGTTATCGGTGCCGTTTTACTTATTATCTCAGCATTATGCTGGTAGTCCCCCACTGTGGCAGGTTATGGCGTATTTATTGATGGTATTTTTTTTCGTTGGTATTTTATTTGGGAATTTAAATGCGTTAGCAATGGAACCACTTGGGTCAGTGGCAGGCTTGGGTGCCGCAGTCGTTGGCTCACTGTCCTCATTAATATCTGTGGTGCTAGGCGTTGTTATTGCTAACGCCTATGATGGCACCATATTGCCTTTGGTGAGCGGCTTTGCTCTGCTTAGTATCGGTTGCCTGATGGTGATGGTCTGGACTGAGATCATGTCTGCCAAAGCCTTGAAAGCTACTACTAAAATTTAAATCTATGCTTGCTCGTTTAGAAAACGCAATATTTCATCTTCGATTAAATGCTTGTCGATCACTGTGCTGTGGCAGACAGGTTTATCAAACAAAGCTTGAATAACGGCTGGGATGCCAATATTGGCTTTAGTCGAAATTGATTCAAGTGCCTCCCTATCGGAACTACCCGACTTGCCGGTAATAGCTTGGTCAATTAACGATGAAAATTTAGTCCACTCAGCGGTGGAGTAGACAATACTAGGTAATGCTTTTAACAATGGATTGTCGTAGGCTTTAAAGCAGGTAGCCGTATGAGGATCCATTAAATAACCATTTGCAAAATGTTGTTGGATGAATTGATTACTCTGCTCGTCAGTGCAAAAGTCGGCGACGAATATTTCTTGTAATTTTTCAAGTTCGTTAGGTTCTAACTGGTAGCAACGTTGTTCATCCAATTGTTGCATGAGTTCACGCGTTCGTAATGCGCCAAATAGATCAAACAGTACCCGTTCAACATTTGACGATTTTAATATGTCCATGGCAGGCGATGTGGTTTTAACTAGAGACTTTTCAGAAATGTCATATTTTCCTGAATTAATCAGTTCAGTCAGCACGTTGTTAACATTCGAAGACACAATTATTTTTTCTACTGGCAATCCCATTTTGCTTGCGTAGTAAGCCCCCAGGGCGTTACCAAAGTTACCACTTGGAATATTCAGATAAACCTTGTCCCCCAGTTGTATCACCTTTTCCCTCACTAGTTCTAGATAGGAGTGAATGTGATACATAATCTGGAAAATAATTCGTCCAAAATTGACCGAGTTAGCGGCAGATAAAGAAATGTTCATTTCATTCAGCTGTTGCTTAAATGTTGCAGAAGCGAGTAAATATTTTAATGCCGCCTGTGCATCATCAAAATTGCCTTTAATGCCAATGACTTTTAAATTAGGTGCTGACTCAGTTACCATTTGTAAGCGCTGTACATCCGACGTGCCGCCTTCTGGATATAGACAGACGACTTGAATATTGTCACGATTCTTGAATGTTTCCAATGCTGCGGGACCGGTATCACCACTAGTTGCAGCAAGAATTAAGTATTGTTGTTGGCGTTGTTTGGCGAGAGATGCCAGCATGTAACCAAATGGTTGTAGGGCCATATCTTTAAATGCCCGAGTTGGGCCATGGAATAACTCGCTGACATAGACGTTGTTACCGACGTTAACCAACGGTACTGGATTGGTCGCGTTATCGAATTGATCGTACAAATCAAGTGCTTCGTGTAACGTTTGAGCGTCGATATCGACTTCAAACAAATTTAATATCGATAGCGTCAGGGACTTATAAGATTGATTAAGTTGATCTTGAAGAAATGTAGGACCAAATTTGGGCATGGTCTCAGGGCTATAAATGCCACCAAATGATGCGATAGGTGCCAATATTGCATCCGAAAATTTAACCTGTTTTGGAAATGAAGCATCGTTTCCACGGGTTTCAATAAAAAACATGAGGGTTCCAGCAAATTATTATCAAGTATCACCGAATTTTTCAATCATACCGATAGTTAAAAAAACAGATTATATCGCACCGAATAGGGCGAACAAGCTGTTTTGGTTGAGTGTTCGCAATAAACTGGGCTGACAGAGCAAAATTTAGTGTCTAATCACTTCAACTTGTCAGCAATTGTGCGTAAAATCTATAAATAACTTAAGACTATATCTTGTCTTACCTAAATGAGCGTTCAATGTATTTTTGCTCGTTTGTAGCGTTCCAAGGAGCAGTTGGTATTAACTGACGTCATTGTCTAAAATTCCAGTTGTTTTGGGAGGCTACTTCTTTAACTATCTACTCACCATTTGAGGCAGAATGTCCGATCTTGAAAAGACAAACTTACTTAATCTGAACCGTTCGGGATTAGAATCCTATTTTATCGGTATTGGAGAAAAGTCTTTTCGTGCCAAACAACTCATGCAATGGGTTCATCAGCGAGGCGTTACTGATTTTGAAAAAATGACAGATATGTCTAAGTCATTACGCGAAAAGTTGAAGGCAGAAGCGTGTATCGTTTTACCTAAAGTTGATGTGATTCAAAAGTCGAAAGACGGTACTCGAAAGTGGCTGTTAAATGTGGATGGCACTGAAAACTCGGTCGAATGTGTTCTTATTCCAGAAAAAACCCGAACCACTCTGTGTATCTCTTCACAGGTTGGTTGTACGTTGAATTGTACTTTTTGTTCGACTGCTAAACAGGGTTTTAATCGGAATTTAACCACAGCAGAAATCATTGCCCAGTTACACCTAGCACACCACAGTTTATTAGAGGAAGGTAATGAAAAAGGCATTACTAACGTTGTTATGATGGGTATGGGCGAACCGCTTATGAATTTTGATGCTGTTATAGCCGCAGTTGATATGATGTGTGATGATTATGCTTATGCACTCAGCAAACGTCGGGTCACCATCAGTACTGCAGGGGTTGTCCCTGCTATGGAAAAAATGAGTCAGGTAACCGATGTGAGTCTGGCTGTCTCGTTACATGCGCCAAATGATGCTATTCGTGACGAGATTGTGCCCATTAACCGAAAATACCCAATTCACCAGCTACTGGCAGCCTGCCATAGTTACATTGATGGCTATAAAAGCCGTAAGATCACTTTTGAGTATGTCATGTTAAAAGGTATTAACGATAGCCTTGAGAATGCACAAGAGTTAGCAAAACTTATTAGTAATATTCCCTGTAAACTCAATTTGATTCCTTTCAATCCCTATCCACATGCCATCTATGAATGTTCCGATAAAGAAACAATCGACCAATTCCGAGAGTATGTTTCAAGTAAAGGCATTATTACCGTGACGCGTCGGGCTAGGGGCGAAGATATAGACGCAGCCTGTGGTCAATTGGCGGGTCAATTTAAGGATCGAAGTAGACGTAGTCAGAAATACCAGCTTAGCCTGCAAGATATTGGTGGGTTAAAAAATGCACATTAAAGCAGTGCTTCTAGTCTTAGTGCTGCCCATCGTGACTGCCTGTGTCACTGTTGGTGGTGAGCCGATGGCTCAAAACGAAAAAGCCAGCGCGATCAATGTGCAGCTTGGCCTTGGTTATATGAGTCAAAACAACCTCGAACAGGCAAATATAAAATTACTGAGAGCAATAAATAAAGATCCAAAATCGGCATCTGCACACAATGCCTATGCAATACTCCAAGAGCGGTTGTTGGAAAATGGTACCGCTCAAAAACACTATAAAATAGCAACTGAGCTCGACCCGAATAATTCTGAGGCCTCTAATAACTATGGCGCCTTTCTATGCAACAATGGTTATGAAAAAGAGTCAGAAAAATATTTTCTAATGGCTCTTAAGAACCCCTTATATAAGACACCAGCCTATGCCTATACTAATGCCGCACGATGTCTATTGAAAATTGAGGAAAAAGCAAAGGCAAAAAAGTACTTGAGAAAAGCGTTAGCGGTTAAAAGTAACTTTGGGAATGCATTGATTGAAATGGCTACCATTGTTCTAGACGAGGCAAACTTTGCTGAAGCAAAACTTTATATTGACCGGTTCCATTTGGTTGACCGACCGACGTCAAGAAGCCTGTGGTTAGCGATTAGAATTGAACTTGGAATTAGCGGATCGAATAATGTTGAGGCATTAGGGAAGCAGCTCGAGTCGGAATTCCCGAACTCAGCAGAATTTAAATCTTGGTTAGCATTACAATAAATCATGAATGAAACAGAAATAGTTGACGATAAAGAGAGTATGAAAGTCAATAATGGCCCTGGTAATCAGTTACAGGCGGCTAGAATTCTTAAAGGTTTATCAATTGAAGATGTTGCATCACGTATGCATCTTAGCCTAGCTATTTTACAAGCAATTGAAGAAAACAACTTCAGTGACAGGGCTCCTATTTTTGTGAAGGGGTACATACGTGCCTATGCTCGATTGGTATCGCTTGATGAAGATGAGCTTGTTAAGTGCTATGTCGAGCTTTACGCTGACAATGATCCGCCCATCAACGCTACCAGTTCTATCAGAGCAGAAATTTCATCCCACAGTGCTAGTATTAAATGGACGAATTATCTAGTTATTATTGTGTTAATTGCGCTGTTGTCAGCTTGGTGGTGGAATAAGACTCAAAACAATTCAGAATCAGAATCAGAATCAGTACTACTAGACTCTGAAACGTTAAGTGATATTGCAATAACAGATCAGAATAATGAGTTTGAGACAATCGTAGTTTTTGAGGAGTCTGCTGCCGTTGTCGATGAGTCTAGTTTGGAGCCACTTCTAGAGCCATTACCCGAAACTGATGCAACAGTTGACGATATCCCAGTAGGTAAAACTTTAATAGAAGATACATCCGTTGATCTTACCCAACAAAAGATTGACCCCATCGATGTAAAGCCAATTGCTGTTGCCCCGATTCCTGTTGAACCCGACGTTATCTCAGAGGTTATTGCCTCTGCAGATACTTCAAAAACTGACGATACACTTGATAAGACTGTGGCTCAGTTTTTTGACGCCTCCTATATAGCACCCACGGGTGTTGATCTGCTTAATATTATCGTTAAAGCAGACACTTGGGCCGATATTAAAGACGTTAACAACCATCAATTAGTGTATGACTTATTACGTGCTAATCGGAGCATTCAAATTAGAGGAGAAGCCCCATTCAATGCTTTTTTTGGTAATGGACGCGGCGTTGAAGTTACTTTTAATGATCAACCAATTGATATTGCTAGCCGAGTGTCGGATGACAATACTGCTCGGTTAACTATAGGTACCAATTAGTCGTGGGGAATCAAGTTCAGGTAATACGTGGGATGCACGATATCTTACCATCAGACATGCCTGTCTGGAACCAATTAGAAGATAACTATAGAGCACTAGCCGAGTCTTATGGTTACCGCCAAATACGTACACCCATAGTTGAAAAAACTGCACTATTTAAACGTTCAGTAGGTGAAGCAACCGATATTGTTGAAAAGGAAATGTATACTTTTGATGATAGAAATGGGGATAGCCTTAGTTTACGTCCAGAAAATACTGCTAGTGTTGTGCGTGCTGTGTTAGAAAGTGGCATTGTTAATGACCAGCTTCTTAGGCTCTGGTATTGCGGTCCCATGTTTAGACATGAGCGACCTCAGAAAGGTCGTTACCGTCAATTCCAGCAATTTGGTGCTGAAACTTTTGGTATGTCAGGTGCTGATATTGAAGCCGAATTAATTTTTATGGCGGCTCGATTTTGGAAGCAGCTTGGTTTGGAAAATATTGCACTACAAATCAATACCTTAGGTAGCAATGAGTGTCGAATAGATTTCCGAAAAGTATTGGTTGAATACCTCTCTGATCACCGATCTTCTCTTGATGAAGACAGTTTAAGACGTTTAGAGACTAACCCACTTCGAGTGCTCGATAGTAAAAATCCTGATATGCAGTCAATGATTGATAATGCACCGAAATTACAGGACAGTCTTAATCAAGCGTCTAGTGAACATTTCTCTCAATTGAAGTCTATTCTTGATCACAGTGGTATCACCTATGAAGTTAATCAAAGACTGGTTCGCGGATTAGACTACTATTGCCATACAGTATTTGAGTGGATTACCGATACGTTGGGTTCACAAGGGACAGTTTGTGCCGGTGGAAGATACGATGGTTTGGTCGAACAGTTGGGTGGAAAACCAAGTCATGCAGCTGGATTTGCAATGGGTTGTGAGCGATTAATTTCAATGTTAATCGATCAGGGTAAAGCCAATACGGAGCATCCTTGTGATATCTACCTGTCTATGCGTGGCGACGATGCGGCACGCATTGGGCAGACATTAGCGGAGGGTTTACGTGATCGTCACCCTAATCTTGGGCTAACGGTTCACTCTGGTGGTGGTAGCTTTAAAAGTCAGATGAAAAAAGCCGATAAGTCAGGTGCAAAGGTTGCCTTGATACTAGGTGAGTCTGAAATTGAATCAGGTTCGATATCGGTGAAATATCTTCGAGCAGATCGTCCTCAAATTGAAATAATGCAATCTGAACTAGCTGACAAATTGAACGAAATCCTTTAAAGCGTTTAGATCTAAGTACCTAAAATATCTGGCTTGATGCTATTTAAAACCATCAAGTCGTTAAAATAACTAACAAAAAAATAGTCGAGAATACAATGGCAACAGATGAAGAACAGGTCGAAAAACTAAAGCAGTGGTGGAAGGAAAATGGACGAGCCGTTGTCGCTGGTATTGTAATAGGCATCGGAAGTTTAATTGGATACCGATATTGGATCGATTATCAAGAAACTAATGCAGAGCAGGCATCCAGTCATTTCATTCAAATGGTAGATGCGATTGAATCTGGTAATTATAGTGTTGTAGACGATCAGGCTAATACATTGTTAAACCAATATGCCTCTAGTGAATATGCCACCATGGCGCGTTTTGCATTGGCTAAAATGCAGGTTGAAGCTGAGGATTATGACAAAGCAGAGCACCATCTTCAGCAGGTAATTGGCAATGCTGGGGATAGCCCGCTGGCCTATGTTGCTCGTAAGCGCCTTGCAACTGTGCAGTTTCAAATGACTAACTATGATCAGGCACATAAAACGCTATCAATCGATTTCCCTGAACAATTTGCTGCCAGTATTGAAGAGCTAAGAGGCGATCTTTATGCCATTCAGGGTAAAAAGGCTGAAGCCGCTGATGCTTATCGTAAAGCACAGCAAAGCCTGCCTGCACCGGCCAATGCTGACTTTCTGCAGCAAAAGCTGGATGACTTGGGAATGGGGAATGCTGGATAAATGAAGTTGAATTCTTCACTACTCTTTTCGTTACGAATTTTTTTGGGCGCAAGTCTAATTATATTGTTGGTGGCTTGTAGTTCACCAGATAATAGTGAGCAACCTGCACCTTTAACTGATATTGAGAATGGCCTTAGATTTGATCAGTCTTGGGCTATTAAGACTGGGGCGGGTATTAGTTCTGGTTCATATAATCGACAACCATTGCTAGTAGATAATGAGATTTTTACAGTTGATGTCGATGGTCTAATAAAAACCTTCGACGCTAAGAGCGGTAATCTGAAATGGGACTATGAGACCGATATTCAATCGATAACAGGTTTGATTGGTAATGCTGAAATCGTCGTCGCCAGTTCTCGTAACGGAGAATTAAATGTTTATGACCGAGTTATTAATGATCTTGAATTACGCTGGTCAGCAAGACTGTCGGGAGAAATTCGTTCGGCACCCGTTGTTAATGCTGGTAGTTTATTTATTCGCACTGTGGATGGACGGTTATCATCGATATCAATGGCAGATGGGAGCATTCAATGGACAGTGTCACATCTTGTGCCAGCTTTAACACTGACGGGTAATAGTGCGCCTGTTTTATATAATGAATTTGTGGTTGTTGGTTTTGACGACGGAAAGATTGTTGCATTCGATCAAGCAAATGGGCAGGTTGTTTGGGAAGTTGAAGTAAGCCGTCCGACAGGCCGCTCTGAAATTGAAAGACTAGTTGATATTGACGGACAATTTTTAGTCAGCAATGGCGTTATCTATGTGAGCACCTATCAGGGGCGGTTGGCGGCAATTCAAGCAATCGATGGTGAAGAGTTATGGTCCCGTAAGTTTTCTAGCTTCAACTCGATGACGATGGACGACAATGCTATATATATTAGCAGTGATACAAGTCATCTCTGGTCAATTGATCGACGAACAGGTAGCGCATTATGGAAGCAGGATATCTTAAATGCTCGCAAAATCTCTGCGCCTTTATTGTTTGAAGATAAAATCATAGTGGGCGATATCCATGGCTATGTTCACTGGTTTAATCAGTCGGATGGTGCATTGATTGGCCGACTTCGTCCAAGTAATAAACGTCACTACTCAACGCCGTTTCAATGGGATAACAAAATTTTTACTATGGATAGTGACGGTATACTTAGTTCATTTAGAATGATCCAAAAATGATTCCAGTTATTGCACTCATTGGTCGACCCAATGTAGGTAAGTCAACCATGTTTAATGTGTTGACTCGTAGTCGTGACGCTATTGTTGCGAATGAGCCTGGCCTAACAAGAGACCGTCAGTATGGCGTTGGTCTACGTGAAGGTAAAAAATTTATCATCGTTGACACTGGCGGTTTAAGTGGTCAAAAACAAGACCTTGATGACCTGATGGCTAAACAAACGTTACTTGCACTCGAAGAAGCGGATGAAGTAATTTTTATGGTTGATGCGCAAGATGGTCTCATCAGCGGTGATAGATTCATTGCTGAACTTGTTCGTAAGTCTGGAAAGCCAACCCGAGTAGTCGTTAACAAAGTCGACGGTATTAATCCCGATCAAGCAGAGGCTGAATTTTATGCCCTTGGTTTTGATCGAGTTTACTTAACGTCTGCTGCACATCGCAAAGGTATTAATCCCTTACTCGATCAAATTTTATTAGGTTTTTCTGACGGAGTAGCGGGTGAGGTAGAGCCAGATGGCCCTACTATTGCTGTTATTGGGCGACCTAACGTAGGGAAATCGACTCTGATCAACCGACTGGCTGGTGAAGAGCGAGTGGTTGCTTTTGATCAGCCAGGCACGACACGTGACACCATATCAGTACCCTTCGAGCGACATGGTAAGCATTACACATTAATTGATACGGCTGGTGTTCGAAAGCGTGGCAAAGTACATGAAAAAGTTGAAAAATTTAGTGCTATTAAGGCATTGGAAGCAATCGAAAAGGCTCAAGTGGTTGTGCTCGTCATCGATGCACGAGACGGTTTAACCGATCAGGATATGTCATTGCTTGGCTTTGTGCTGAATAGCGGTAGAGCATTGGTAATTGCTGTCAATAAATGGGATGGCTTAGAGCCAGAGCAGCGTGACTTCAATAAGACAACGCTGCAGCGTCGATTGTCGTTTGTTTCATATGCAGCTCAACATTATATATCGGCTCTGCATGGCACCGGCGTTGGTGAAATGATGGCTTCTATTGATCAGGCTCACGAATCTGCGTTTAAAGAATTTAATACACGTTACCTAACTGATTTGTTAGAAGAGGCTGTTTTTAAGCATAATCCACCGCTGAGGAATGGTAGACGAATTAAGTTACGCTACGCGCACCAAGGTGGCAGAAACCCACCCATTATCGTAATACATGGCAATCAAACCGAATATTTGGCTGATGCTTATCATCGCTATTTGATGACGTTTTTTATTACCAAATTAAAACTAAAAGGGACACCAGTTCAAATACAGTTGAAATCAGGCAAAAACCCTTTTGCTGAAAAATCGAGTCCTTCAACTAATAAGCCTAAAGCCAAGAAATTTGTTTCCAGAAACAAACAAAATGAATCAAAAGGCGCCTCAAAAAATGCGCCTAAACATGTGCAAATAAAACACATTAAAAAGAAGCACTAATTTTTGATAAACGGCCTGTTTCTTTGAGTTAAATTATAATTAGGGATATAATATTATTCGTACAATCTAAACTCTAATTTATGGATATAATTTTAATTTATGGATATAACTCGAATTGTTGTAACCAATCCTAAAGGTGGTTGTGGTAAGACAACTATTACTACAAACATCGCCTCACATTACGCTCAGCTTGGTTTGAATGTTCGATTGTTTGATCATGATAACCAAGGCTCATCATTAGCTTGGATCAAACGTCGATCGGATAGTTTGAAACTAATACATGGCGTTGACTCTTCTAAAAATCAAGCGCATCGACTGACTCGTTCTTGGCAGTTACATGTTCCAGTCGAGACAGATGTGGCTATTATCGATACACCTGCAGGTGCTGATATTTTGGAGCTAGCCGCCTTGTTTACAACCAGTGATTCGATTTTGATCCCCGTTTTGCCATCGCCTATCGATATCCATGCCACAGCCCATTTTATAAAAAAATTACTCACCATTGGGAAAACACGAAACAAAATGATTCGA
>JBLHWR010000054.1:0-13531 GCA_047629275.1 Gammaproteobacteria bacterium | reverse complement strand
GCCGCCCATGGCAGCACATGTAATACCCACTGCACCGATTTAATCGGCCATTCTAGAAACCAAGACACACCTAAAAAAAACCAGCCAAGATTTTCAACTAACCAGTCCATCATCACATTTAGCCAGGCAGTTATCGGTAGAATAAAGTCTTCAGGGTATTCTGACAACCAACTCCATTTATCTTGCAGTGCAATCAATATTAACGTGACGAAAATCACGCCAAACCAATTAAACATTCCACGATCATTTTTTAAAACCATAAGCGCTTAAACCTTAACATGGGCGGGTTTAGCGGCACAGCCCGAGGCCAGTGCAGACAAAAGACCTTGGCCTCTTGCAATGCCAAGCACAGAACCATCTTTAGCTTCGACAACAACACCCTCTTCATGATCTGAGAGGTAGCTGAGCAAGCTTTCAAGCGATGAGTCTCCAGATACTCTCCCCATTCCTTCGATGGGGCCATTGGGTTTTTCGACAATGTCTGCCGCCCGAAGAATAGACTCCCAAGGTACATCATGAGTAAATTCGCGTACATAATCATCGACAGGATTTAAAATAAGATCTATTGGGCGACCTATCTGGACAATCTTACCATTACGCATAATAGCCATACGGTCAGCAATACGCAGTGCTTCCTGAAAGTCATGGGTAATAAACACAATTGATTTATGTAGCATCGATTGGATGCGTAAAAACTCATCCTGCATTTTTTTACGAATCAACGGGTCGAGCGCAGAAAATGGTTCATCAAGTAACCAAACATCGGGTTCAACAGCTAGCGAGCGAGCAATTCCAACGCGCTGCTGCTGACCACCAGAAAGTTCCTTAGGAAAGTTCGATTCTCTACCCTGAAGACCAACCAGTTCGATTACCCGTTCGGCTTGAGCGTATCGCTCTTTTTCTGGGATGCCCTGTAACTTGAGTGGAAAGGCAATATTGTCTATAACGTTTAGATGCGGCAAAAGGCCAAAACTTTGAAACACCATGCCCATCTTATGTCGACGTATATCGATCAGTTCAGCGCTCGTCTTTTTGAGCAAATCTTCCCCATCAAGAAAGATTTCACCTGCATTTGGCTCTACCAATCGAGACAAGCAACGCACAATAGTTGATTTTCCGGAACCAGAAAGCCCCATAATCACAAAAATCTCACCGACATGAACGTCAAAGCTAACGTTCGCATTAGCGACTATATGATCACTGTTGGCCATGTTTTTGGCGAGAGTTTCAGGGTCATCAACAACGCCGTTGCCGCCCTCAAAAAACCGATCCGATTCTGGGCCATAGACCTTCCAGATATTTCGGCAAGAAAGCCTAACATCTTTATTAATTTTGTCTTTTCCCATTATGTCCCCTTACCCGAAGTTCGACGCTCCTAAATGACACGGAGTTCTTTACCCCGTAATTAATAAAACGATGTGCCAATAACAGAAACCGAGCTGGTATTGCTAATACAACACCAACTCGGTTTTGAGGTATATAGATAGCAAACTAAATGTAATTATTGAACAGCTGTCCAAGATTTCCATTTACTTTCATTGGAAGCCAGCCACTCTTTTACTACGTCGTCTACATCCCGACCGCTATTGTCGACTTCAAGAATTGCCCAGTTTGCATCCTCATTGGTCAATTCTAAATTTGTTAACATTTTGAAGGCTGCAGGCCATTTTTCTTCAAATCCACTCCAGGCAACTTTATTAGCACTGGCCTGCTGAAAACCACAAGCGTTTCCCTTCTTCTGATTTTCCTCAACACATTCCCCCTCGATTGGATTCCATTCAACCCAATTGTAATCTTTGGCGGCAAATATCCAGTGAGGTTGCCACATCATCATGATTATTGGGCTTTTCGTAGCATAGGCTGATTCTAGTTCTGCAATCATAGCGCCTTCACTTCCACCGGCAACTGCCTGAAATGGTAATTCAATAGAAGAAACGATATCACGAGAGCGAGTACCCCAGTCAGCAGGATAAGTAATGAGTCGTCCTTTTGGAAATGTTTCTGCAGTAGCGAAAGCCTGTGCGCACTTGTATAGAGCTTTATAGCTAGGGAGACCTGGGCATTTCTCTTCCATATAAGGCGGATAAATCCAACCTTCTTTGGGCTCTAATCCAAGGTCACCCATAACCACAATTTTGCCTGACTCAACCGCTTTGGGGTAAATATCACCCACATTATTGGTCCAAACTTCTGTTTGAACATGCAAGTTCCCCTGTGCAAGACCAGCCATCTGTGGCAATGCTCCAGCGCTCACATATTCAATGGTATACCCCATTTTCTTCAAAAGTGCTCCAGCAATTTTGGTAGAAAAGTGCTGGCCAGTCCAGTCATTCAGGACAACCTTTATAGGATCATTAGATTCAGGCACCGCAGCCACTAAAGTGTTACTACTCATCAAAAGCACCGATGCTGCAATCAACGTCGAAACAGTATATTTTTTAAACATTTTCACTCCTAAGTGGTGACTGAACTGACTCTTTGGCCTGAACCGCACACCTATATTTATAAATGGGTCTTTTAATTACCTTTGTCAGTTTTGATTTCAATTAATATTAAATTAGCTTCGTTGAACTAAAAGCATAATTGTTATGATCAAAAAACAGCCTTAAATTCACTCAACCGACAATAAAACTAAGACGATTTAATTGTTTCGTCTAAAATGGCTGACGTATGTCATTAATCCTATCTACCATTTCAAGGTCTGAAATTACTTTCTAGAGTTACTGACATGCCATCTGATTTCTTGGACTCTTACTTGTACTAAGTATTAGTTAAACTAAAAATCTAACCTACAACCTACAACCTACAACCTACAACCTACAACAATAGTGATTGACGGTCAATAAAATTACCAGCAGTCAGTTTTTATGTCAATTAATTATTGATTAGCATCACCGCACTGAAAGCATTACCATAGTTCTTAATTAATCGTATCAGAATCCTTTTAAATGAAAGCGAACTCCATTCGTTCAATTCGTCGCGCAGAACTTTCAAAAGCCGCGTTTGAGGCTGTTGTACTCTTCGGGCTACGCAAGGCAACTTTGGAGAAAGTAGGGAAAATTGCAGGGGTTTCAAAAGGGGTTGTACTTCATTACTTTAAAGATAAAAGTTCGCTTTTAGAAGCCGTGTTTCGCCGATCAAATTCGGTATTAAGTGAATCTGTAATTGTGCTATACAGACATGCTGATACGCCCTATGAAAGGCTGTGGGCAATCATCATCGCTAATTTTTTTAAGACTATTTTTAACCGTAAAGTATGCCATGCATGGGTGTCTTTAATGTCTGAAGTACCCCATAACGAGCAATGTCAAAGAGTAGAGGCAGCTAACCATAACCGTATTCAAAGCAACCTAAAACATGCCCTTAAACATTTTCTCGATAAAGCAGATACTGAACGAACAGCGCTTCATTTGGGTATGCTAATTGATGGCATTTGGGTTCGGAACGGGTTGCAGTCGGCCCCTGTGATTAGCGAGAAGGCTATCTCAGAAATGGAATATGCTATTCTGAAAATGCTACCTAACGATAAAAAAAGTGTTGCGAAGCACATTGCAGCTCGACAAAAAATCGAAAACATCGCCAATATCGTGCTTGGCTCAAAAGCCTACAAGGATAAATCCTTGTAACATTTATCAGTCACTTGATCTGACTATGTTTAAACTAGGCAGACAAAATGCCTAGTTTAAACACGACTTTGTAATTGTTTGAAAGCAAACGATCTGAAGGTAGCTATTTACGACTAAATAGACACCATCACCCGAATAGCGTCTAACCTTAATCGGGCATGCCCTAAAGAACTTTCAAACTGGTTCAATTGGTCTCGGTAAAACTGAATTTCTTCATCACGAACATTTGCATTTACTTTCTGTAATGCAATTAACCGATCAATTTCTCGCTCTAGCACTTCTTGACTGCGTTGCTTAGCCACTGCTACCAAAGCGGGTACTTTAAGGCTGGCTGCTTTTTCTGCTAGTTCAAGCAATTCATTTAATTCAGTTTGACGGGCCTTGACGACCTTAACAGCGGTATCGATATCGACCCGCTGAGACATCTCCTGAATCATTTCGTGGCTCAGAACCGCACTATGATCTCGGCGTTGTTCATCAACTACCATATGCACACTGCTATTGGGGAAATAACGCTGGCTATTGAGCTTACAGTCGTCAGAGAATTCCATTAAGAAATGGCAATCGAGTAGTATCGTGCCAGGTTTTACGCTGCTATATTTAATCGCGACCAGCGAAGTATTGCCGAACTCGCTACTCAAGATCATGTCCATTGCGTTGAGCACGAATGGGTGCTCCCAGCTGAGGAAACGTAGGTCTTCATTCGCAAGTGCAACATTGCGGCGATAGGTGATGGTCATCCCGTCATCGGGTAAACCGGGCATCTTGGTAAGCATATTATCGCCGGGCGAAATAACCCAGCTATCGGGACCATGAATTTCACTATCGACACCATAACAATCGTAGAGTCGTTCCATGTAGCTAAAAATATCATATTCATAGTCTCGCGCAATCGCCTCATCGACTAGCTCTTCGGCAAGCAATGGTCGGCAGGAGTTCGCTTCCAGCAAGCGATCTCGCCCCATCTGTAAGGCTTCGTTTAATTGCATGTAAAGCTGATTGGTTTGTTCAATAAAATCATCCAACGGTAACTCTGGCTCAGCCAAGTGTTTGAGTAGCTCTGCCTTCGTCTGCATGAATACCTGATGGCCTGCAGCACAAGTTTGAGTAAAAGCATTTAAACCTTCGTGATACCAGCGAAACATTACTTCTTGCGCCGTATTTTGTAAGTAAGGCACGTGTATATTAATAATGGCGTTTTGACCAATACGATCTAGGCGGCCAATACGCTGCTCGAGCAAGTCTGGATTAACTGGAAGATCAAATAACACCATGTGATGTGCGAATTGAAAATTACGGCCTTCACTGCCGATTTCTGAACAGATTAAAACTTGGGTCCCAGTTTCATGATCGGCAAAGAATGCCGCTCCACGATCGCGTTCGACTAAGCTCATACCTTCGTGAAAAACAGCGGCTTTTATACCTACTTTAAGCCTGACCTGATCTGCTATTCCTAGCGCCGTGCTCGCACTAGAAGTAATCACTAGCACTTTGTTACCGGTATTTTCCTGCAAGAATTTAGCTAACCATTTGATTCGCTCATCGCCACTGGCCCAGTTAAAACTGGCGTCATCCGCTTGAAATCCAAGCTCAGGGGATAAAAGATGTTGGGGTGGTTGGTTAGATTTCTGATCTGAAAGTTCATATTTTATCTGCCAATGGGCCGATAGCTTTAACGGGTACGCATGGACTTCTCGTTCTGGAAAGCCTTTTATAGTATGTCGCGTATTGCGAAATAGCACTCTGCCAGTGCCATGTCGATCAAGTACGTTTTCGATCACGGATTGCTGGGCAGCTGAGCGCTCTTCTTTGTCTTCACTTTCTAACAGGCTAATCGATTTATGATTTTCGCCCTCACCCACTGATTGTTCGATAAGCTTGAGTTGGTCACTATCTAACAGTGAATCCTGCTGAAGCGCATCAACTAGATCAGCCAATGGTTCATAGTTTGATTCTTCTTTTAAAAAGCTATTTAAGTCATTAAACCGATTCGGATCTAACAACCTGAGTCTGGCAAAATGACTCTCCTTGCCTAGTTGCTCTGGTGTCGCCGTTAGCAACAGCACGCCAGGTGTTTGGTTTGAGAGAGATTCAACAATTTTATATTCCTCACTCACTGACTCAGCAGACCAACTCAGGTGATGTGCTTCATCAACGACCAAAAGATCCCATTCACCTTCTGCTGCCTGCTCAGCTCGTAGCGGGTTATCAACCAAAAATTGAAGACTGCAAAGAATAAGTTGCTCACTGTGAAATGGGTTTTCGAGCGCTTCCCGACTGACCTCATCGGGCTCTAGCATGTCGTCATCTAGCTCTTGCATGTCTTCACAACGCGCTTCATCAAACACGCTAAACATCAGGTTGAACCGTCGTAACATTTCTACCAGCCACTGATGCACCAAACTTTCGGGCACGACAATCAACACACGATGGGCTCGTTCTGTGAGTAATTGTTGATGCAAAATAAGACCCGCTTCTATGGTTTTCCCTAAACCAACTTCATCTGCTAGCAAAACACGAGGGGCATAACGCTGCGCAACTTCATGAGCAATATAAAGCTGATGTGCGATTAAACTGGTGCGACAACCCGCTAAGCCATACACCGGTGACTGCAACAAAGCGTTGGCAATTTCACGCGTACGGTAACGCAGCGCAAACCATTTGTTACGGTCAATTTGACCATTCATCAGGCGTTCGCCTGGACGATTTAACTGTAAAAAATTATTGAGTTTCCCTTCTGGCAAAGAAACTTCGTCACCAGCTTCGGTGACACATTGATAAACGATGAGCCCGTTAGATTCTTCTAGGTCAATGATTTTGAAGGCTTCATCCTGTTGATTTAGGATCCAGTCTTCTGGCGCAAAACGGACGCGTGACAAGGGTGCATCCTGCCGAGCATAAATACGTGTTTCGGTAGTTGCCGGAAAAATAATACTGACGGTCCTATGTTCAATTTCGATCACCATACCAAGGCCGAGCTGAAGTTCGGCTACGCTGATCCAGCGTTGGCCAATCGAAAATTCCTGTGAAGCATTTGCTGCAGATCGTGACACTGATTTAGTTACCTGATGCGGGATAAACCCGAAAGAAAAATTGGAGTGATATTATAGCAAGGCAATTCAATCATTGCTTGAAGTTGATGAACTTCTTGAACAGAATGTCGCAATGATTACTATCCATACCCCCGGCTATTTTATTACTGGTTCCGACACCGATGTCGGCAAGACTTATATCACTTGCGAAATAATCAGACAGTTGCATCAATTTAACCTGATATTAGAAACACGCAAACCAGCCGAATCCGGTTGCAAGCTAAGCGAGTCAGGGGAATTGATTCCAGCCGACGGCCTGAAACTTCAAGCGGCAAATCAACATCGTGAAGATATCGATAGAATTACGCCATTAAAATTCAAGGCCGCTTTAGCGCCCCATCGCGCTGCCAAATTGGAAGACCGACAATTGTCGGTTAATAATTTACTTAACGCCTGTTCACTAGATGATTGCAATAACACCTTAATAGTAGAAGGTGCGGGTGGCTTCTTCTCACCTATGGCGGACGACGGCCTCAATGCTGATCTTGTCACCCTACTTCAATTACCTACAATAATTGTTATAAACAATAAAATTGGTGCGGTGAATCAAGCTTTACTGACCGTTCAGGCGATTGAAAATAGAGGCTTAGCAATAGCTGCCATAATTTTAAATCAGGTTGAGAAAAATACGACTCCAAATATGAATAACCTTGAGGATTTACAGTCACATTGTAGTCACCCCATTTTCTGCTGTGACTATCAAAAAGCACTCCCTCTTATTTTCAAAACCAGATCTTGATGAACAAAGATCAATGAATAAAGGCTATTTGATCATCCTCACGGGTTATATTGGCTGGGGCTTATTCCCACTCTATTGGTCACTACTGGCTCATATTGCGCCGCTTGAGGTGTTGCTGCATCGAATACTTTGGTCGACACCGGTATTGTTACTATTAGTGTCGCTGAGCTTACGCCGAAGACAACAAGTTATGTCCGCGTTTCGATCCTGGCCTGAAGTTCGATTGCTGGCTATCTCTAGTTTCTTTATTTGTGCTAATTGGGGCATTTACATTTGGGCAGTGGCAAATCATCGCGTCATTGAGGCAAGCATGGGGTACTTTTTGACGCCTCTTCTCAATGTGATCGCTGGGTTGATATTTTTTGGTGAAAAGCTTAATAGACTCAAGCTCATCGCGATTGGCTTTGCGGCATTAGGCGTTGCTTACTACATATCTAACATCGCAGAATTTCCGTGGGTGGCTCTGGGTGTTGGGTTTAGCTTTGCAAGCTACGGCCTCCTTAGAAAAAAAATGGACACCAATGCGGTTCCAGGACTACTAGTTGAAACCCTGCTACTCTTGCCGTTTACGCTCGCCGCATTAATATGGCTTCACCTAAACGGTCAGGCAATGTTTCTGAATTTAAATTCATCTACTGACCTTTTACTGGTTTTAGGCGGGCCTATCACAGTCATTCCATTGGCTTTTTTCACGTCAGGAACTCGACTGCTGCCAATGACATCCGTTGGCATATTGTTTTACGTTACGCCGACATTACAGTTCTTGTCGGGCGTGATGATTCTTGGTGAGGCGTTTAATCAGGATAAACTCATAGGCTTTGCGGGAATATGGATTGGGCTGGCTATTTTTACGTTTAGCTTAATATTGGGTCATAGTAATCGTCAGAAACGAAACCCCACCGAAATAGGATGATTAGCAAAGACGCCATTAGCTAGTCAACGAACTTAGCCATTTTCCCAACTTCAACGATTTTCATCGCATTAGTTCCGCCATTAGTACCCATCAAATCACCTTTGGTGATGATCACCAAATCGCCATCGTCGACTGCCTTTTGCTTTCGCATCAAATCAATCGCTTCCTGGTTGGCTTCGGCGTGATTGTTATAAATAGAGGGGAAATATATGGGAAATACACCTCGATATAGATTCACCTTGCGGTTAGTTGATTCGTGACGTGACAACGCGTAGATGGGAATCGCAGAACTAATGCGAGACATCCATAGTGCGGTCGACCCTGTTTCAGTCAACGATGCAATGGCACGAACACCCAGGTGATTGGCGGTATACATTGACGCCATCGCAATGGCTTCATCCACACGATTAAAAATAGTATTGAGTCGATGCTGCGATTTGCTGGCTCGAGTTTCCTGTTCAGCATTGAAGCAAATGTCAGACATGGCACGCACTGTTTCGCTGGGGTACTTACCCGTCGCCGTTTCAGCCGAAAGCATGACAGCGTCAGTGCCGTCGAGTACTGCGTTGGCAACATCGAATACTTCGGCACGAGTGGGGATTGGATTGTCGCGCATCGATTCCATCATTTGCGTTGCGGTAATAACAACACAGTTTCTTTCTCGAGCCATCTTGATTATTTTTTTCTGTATTGCGGGTAATTTGGCGTCTCCAATTTCGACACCAAGATCACCCCGGGCCACCATCACGGCATCTGAGGCATCAATAATTTCTTCGAGGTTAACGAGTGCTTCGGCGCGCTCTATCTTCGCAATAATGCCGCCTTGTCCACCCGCTTCGCGCAACAATCGGCGTGCTCGGTGAATATCCTCTGCCGTACGTGGAAATGAGACAGCTAGGTAATCTGCATCTAATCGGGCAGCCGTTTTTATATCCTCTTTATCTTTTTCGGTCAGTGCCTCGGCTGATAACCCACCACCTTTTAAGTTAATGCCTTTGCTATCAGATAATTTACCACCAACCAGAACCTTACAATTGACTCGAACAGCGTCGGTTGATTCGACTTCTAACACAATACGTCCATCGTCAAGCATCAGTATGTCGTTGGCGGTGACTTCAGTTGGCAGGATTTTATAAGTAATACCAACTTGGTTTTGGTCACCATCATTCACGCCACAATCAGCATTAAGACAAAACTTATCGCCATTTTTCAACTGAATGGCACCATTCACAAATCGGTCTATACGGATTTTTGGCCCTTGAAGATCGGCTAGAACTGCAAGGTGACGGTGATTAGCTCTGCCAATAGCTCGAACTTTTTCAGCTCGGACAACGTGTGCCTCTGCACTACCATGAGAAAAATTAAGACGAACGACGTCTACGCCAGCTTTGATCAAAGAGTCTAGCGCTTCGTCAGATTCGGTTGCGGGACCTAATGTGGCTACAATTTTGGTTCTACGAATTTCAAATGTCATCAATGCCATACCTTTAAGTTAAGCCTTCCTGTAACACCTTCGCTGCAGCAAATCTTTGCTCTAGCATGCTGACTGCGGGTAATTTTTTGCCTTCCAGAAACTCGAGGAAAGCGCCTCCACCAGTAGAGATATATGAAATATCCGACCCAATATTATATTTATCGACAGCTGCTAAGGTGTCCCCACCCCCAGCTATCGAAAACGCACTGGATGATGCGATTGCCTGCCCAAGCCTTCTAGTGCCTTCGCCGAATTGAGCGAATTCAAAAACACCAACAGGACCATTCCACACGATTGTTTCTGCTTGCGCCATTAGATCAGCAAATTTTGACGCCGTTTCAGGCCCTATATCCAAGATCATGTCATCGTCATCAACTTCACTGACTAATTTAACTGAAGCTTCAGCCTGTTCTGAGAACGCTTTACCACACACCACGTCTGTCGGTACTGGAATTTCTTTGCCATTGGCAAGTGCGACTTCGATTAATCGTTTTGCTTCAGGTATTAAGTCTATTTCTACCAAAGACTTGCCAACATTATAGCCAGCAGCTGCAATAAATGTATTCGCTATTCCGCCACCGGGTATCAACTGGTCAACAACCTCAGACAGCCTATCTAACACCATTAATTTAGTGGAAACCTTAGACCCACCAACGATGGCAACAACAGGACGTTTTGGTTTATCAAGCGCCATTGTAAGTGCTTCTAATTCGGCAGACAGTAATGGACCAGCACAAGCAATGGGGGCGAATAGTCCGACACCATGAGTGGAAGCTTGCGCTCGATGCGCTGTACCAAAGGCATCCATTACGTAAACATCACATAAACTGGCATATTGTTTCGATAATTTTTCGTCGTCCGCTTTTTCTCCTACATTAAAGCGTACGTTTTCTAGCAGCAAAACGTCACCATCAGCTAACACGGGAGGGGTTTCTAGGTAGTCGGTATTTAAATTGACGGTCTTGCCAATCGCATCACTTAAATAGTTGGCTATCGGCTTTAATGAATATTGACTGTCTACTATGCCTTCTATTGGCCTACCTAAGTGAGACATAATCATTAACTGCGCACCAGCATCTATACAATACTGAATTGTCGGTAATGATGCTTTAATTCTCTGATCACTGCTAACAATGCCGTTTTTGATTGGCACATTTAAATCCTGTCGTATTAGTACGCGTTTTCCGCGCAAATCAAGATCAACTAATTTAGTGACTGGCATCGATACTCTCTTGGATAATTCAGGAATGAATTCACATTAAAAGGCCCACCTATAGTGTGGGCCTTTCTTGACTGTCTTAATCTTAACCTTAATCAAGCCGTTTGAGTTGAGTCATAAAAAGAAATCTTAGGCCTAAACAACTCGCGTCATTAAAATGCTCGATTATAGTGGAAAAGGTTGATGTGGCTGCCTATTCAGGGGTCTCACCCATGACTTTGTTAACTGCCTCGATCACCTTACTTACCGTAAAACCAAAGTAAGCGAAAAGTTCTTTTGCTGGTGCTGATTCACCAAAGGTATCAATACCAATCACAGCACCATCAAGCCCAACATACTTATACCAACCTTCAGTGACAGCCGCTTCAACTGCAACTCGGGCTGTTACATTCGGCGGTAACACGGATTGACGATACTCTTTGCTCTGTCGATCGAATAAGGCAGTACAGGGCATCGAAACAACACGGATTTTTTTAGTCGACAAGCCTTCTGATTTTGCCGCATCCATTGCCAATTCGATTTCGGAACCTGTTGCGATAATGATGGCATCAGGCGTGCCTTCACAGTCACTTAAAATATAGCCACCTTTTGATATCGAATCAATTTGTGCCGTTGTCCTCTGTTGATGAGGCAACCCTTGCCGTGAAAAAACCAAACAGCTGGGACCATTTCGATGCTCAATAGCCGATTTCCAACTGACCGCAGATTCAACAGCATCACAGGGACGCCAAACGTTCATGCCTGGAATCATTCTTAGCGTTGGTATTTGCTCGACTGCTTGATGCGTCGGGCCATCTTCGCCAAGGCCAATTGAATCGTGAGTAAAAACAAAAATACACTGGATTTTCATTAGCGAAGCCATGCGCAAAGCGTTTCGCGCATACTCTGAAAACATCAAAAAAGTCGCACCAAAAGGAATCAGTCCACCATGCAATACAATGCCGTTCATAATGGCTGACATGCCGAACTCTCGAACACCATAATTGATGTAATTAGATTCGGGCGATTCAGCGCGCATCGGCTTAAAACCCGACCATTCAGTTAAATTCGAACAACCTAAATCGGCTGAGCCACCAAATAATTCGGGTAACAATGGAGAGTAGGCTTCAATTGCAGCCAGAGATGCTTGCCGACTCGCTTTGGTTTCGCCTGCAGCATCCACCTCAGCCACGTATGCATCAGACATTTCCACCCAATTGTCTGGCAGATCACCCTTCATGCGTCGTTCAAGCTGAACTGCTAATTCAGGATATTCTGCGCGATAAGCAACTAGCTTTTGATTCCATGCGTCTTCTTCTGCTTGGCCTGCTTCAAGATGACTCCACCCCGCATAAATCTCTTCGGGAATAACAAAAGGCTCGTGCTCCCAACCGAGGGCTTCACGGGTCAATGCAATTTCTTCATCACCCAATGGTGCGCCATGACACCCATGAGTACCGGCCTTATTAGGCGAACCATAACCAATGGTTGTTTTGCAACAAATGAGCGATGGCTTCGCCTTGATCGCACGAGCGGCTTCTATTGCTATTTTAATTGCGTCAGCATCATGACCATCTACTTGAGTTACATGCCAGCCATACGCATCAAAGCGCTGTGGCGTATTATCGTCAAACCAGCCTTCAACAGGGCCATCGATAGAAATACCGTTGTCATCCCAAAAGGCGATGAGCTTACCCAAGCCTAAAGTGCCGGCAAGAGAACCAGCCTCATGTGAAATACCTTCCATCATGCAGCCATCACCTAGGAACACATAGGTATTGTGGTCAACAATAGTGTGGTCAACCCGATTGAATTCAGCCGCTAGCGCTCTTTCGGCAATCGCCATGCCAACGCCATTAGCAATACCTTGCCCCAGTGGGCCTGTGGTTGTTTCAATGCCTGGCGCGTAACCGTACTCCGGATGACCCGGTGTTTTTGAATGGAGTTGACGAAAACTTTTTAAATCGTCTATTGAAAGGTCGTAACCACTCAAATGTAACAATGAATAAGGCAACATTGAGCCATGCCCGTTAGACATAATAAATCTATCTCGGTCAGGCCAGCTCGGGTTTTGGGGGTTATGTTGTAAAAATTCGCTGTAAAGCACTTGAGCAATATCAGCCATCCCCATGGGGGCGCCGGGGTGACCCGATTTAGCTTTTTGAACTGCGTCCATACTTAACGCTCTGATGGCATTAGCAAGCGTCTTAGGTGAAGGCATAACAGGCTCCAAAGAACATAACGATCGATAAGGTAGCAATTTAAAGTTAACGTCTAGCAGTGACGTCTAAACTCTATCAACCTGGTTACCTATTCGGACAGCCGCTTCGCTCTATCTCCACTAGCCCCGAATAAGGCGCATTATTCTCTCGCAAATGAATATTTTGGGCAACTCAAAATGTTCTATATCGCCCTAATCGTCAGAAAAACGAGATATGCATATATATTTATGAATTTATTTTATGGAAATGATGATTTGCTATTTTCTT
>JBLHWR010000053.1:0-13973 GCA_047629275.1 Gammaproteobacteria bacterium | reverse complement strand
CTTGTTTTCAAAGCCCACAACAAATCCTGCAGAAATAGCTAAAATGCTATTACCGACGCCTATTAAAAATACCTATTTACTTGCCGCTTCTTCGGCACTGGCAACATTAGACCGTCAAATGGGCACTGGAATTGGTAAGGGCCTTGTCGTTTCCCAAGCGATACAAGCTGTTGCGAGCAAATTTCACTATGGCTTTATTGACTGCCCGCCAATGCTGGGTATTTTGATGATTAATGCGCTGGCAGCTTGTGACCAGTTATTGATACCAGCACAAACAGATTATCTGTCTCTGAATGGTTTGGATCGAATGATCCATACTTTGGATATGGTTGAAAAGTCACAACATAAAAAGACGCCTTATTTGATTATTCCCACCATGTACGATCAAAGAACTAAAGCTTCTCTCGGTTCCTTAGAAGCGATGAGAGACAAGTATCGATTCCAGGTTTGGGGGGAAGCTATTCCTATTGATACCAAGTTTCGAGACGCGAGTAAAGCAGGCGTTCCATTGCCTGAGTTAGCACCCAATTCTCGAGGTAGCCAGGCTTATCTCAAGTTGTTAAACTTTTTGATTGGTGTGAATGACAATAGTAAAAATAATGAGCTTAGCAGTGACCAGAAGTCTGCTTAAGCAAACTAATGCACTTGCCAATTATTTGGATGAGATGCTGCATGATGCAACTCTTTTAGCTGCTGAGACTGCCGAACAGTCTGATCAACCGATAGTCAAGCTAGAGTCAATTGAATTTGCCCTGACATCAGAAATTGCGACAAAAAAGGTTGTTCTTAAGCAGAAGCAAGTAACGGAACTAGATGAAGTTAAGGACGCTAATCTTTTAAATATTATCGAGACGGCAGAGCAGGCTTTAAAAATTGAACCTGTAGCCAGTGTAGATTTAAAATTGCATTATGACAAATCAGCTCACCAGCTCAATATTGACCAATTTCCCATAAAATGCCTTATGTTTCGAGCTGGCGATAACTTATTGTCAATACCGCTGATCGAAATGACGGGTGTAGTTCAATGGACGGATGAATTAACCCAATTACCTCAGTCCTGTCATGGAATGTTAGGTATATTAAAACATCGAGATACTTATGTCAGGGTGTTAGATAGTATAATAGTACTAGGGATTACTGCTAGAAAAGTACAAAAACCAGGCTATTTTTTAATATTGTCAGACCAAAAATCCGCTATTTCTTGTGATAGCTTAGAGGGTGTCGTGTCACTAGAATATAACGACATACAATGGCATAAAGCGCCGGGGAATAACCTCATACACGGCATTATTAGAGAGTCATTGGCCCACTTGTTGAGTCCATCTAACATTATCAACACGATGGAAATTTCAATGTCGAGTGAGTGAATACTTATTACAATGAATTGTTTATTTTGTAAATATAGCTTAATATTTTTTGGTTTCAGTCGACTACTACATTATACAGATATTATTTGCGGAGAATAAAATGACTAGAGAATCTGCAGCAGATGCCCATGGTCAAATGCAATGCATCACGTTTGAACTTAATCACGAAACCTACGGTATCAATGTTATGCAGGTTCAAGAAGTTTTACGTGAGATAGAAGTCGCACCAGTGCCGGGTGCACCTCATTACGTTATTGGTATTATAAATTTGCGTGGCAATGTGGTGAGTGTTATAGATGCGCGTACCCGATTTGGCTTACCTTCGATTGAACGTACGGGTATGTCTCGAATTATCGTTATTGAAGCGCATAAACAAATCATCGGGATTTTGGTAGATAGTGTCGCTGAAGTTGTCGATGTAAAATTGAATGAAATTGAAACAGCCCCGAATGTTGGTAATGACGAATCATCCCGATATATTGATGGTGTTGTCAGCTGGGATGACAAACTTTTAATACTAGTCGACCTCGATAAACTATTGAGTGAAGCAGAATGGGGTGACATTTCAAATATCTAGAGATACTAATAAAAAATGACTGAGTCCTTCATCAACGGTGTAACAAAAACCCTAATGGTGCGGGGTACGTTGAAAAAGCCTGAGGATGATAAATCTAAAAAGTCAGTCGTTAAACAGAAAAAGCTAAGTAAAAAAGACCCCAAACGTATTATTGACACTTATGTATAGTCCAAGTGGTAGATTGTTAGGGTTTATTCAGGCAGCGTTCACAAGTAGTCCATGAAATCCTTATGCTTACCCGACAGCCTATATGCGAAAGTGAGTATCTCAGCAATCACAACATAGAGTTCTTCGGGAATGTGATCACCTAAATCCAGTTGAGCCAGTAATAAAGACAACTCTTCATCTTCATGAACAGGAATGTTAGCTTGGCGGGCCAACTCTAATATTTCATGCGCCAACTCACGATGGCCTGTTGCAGTCACAACTGGTGCATTTTTACCATCATATGCAAGTGCAATTGCAAAATTTTGGGTCATTGTTATACCTTTATATTAAGTAAGGAATCAGGTACCGGACTAAACTTATTATCATCCAATTGCGGCGGTTGTCCCAAATAACAAAAGAAATGGCCGAGGTTAAAACCAGACTTGACTAACTGTCGTTTAAACTCAGGTAAAGCATCATTAATTTTATTCTTTGTGTTTTCTTTGACTGCCCAGAAATTAGTGGACAAAGTATCGCTATCTAATAAAACATGAGTTGAAATTAAGCCGAGTAAACCAAAGTCGAAGCTTAACCGAATCTCCCACGCCTTATTTTCAGCATTAGCATCTTTATTTTTTTGACGAATCTTTAACTGTAAAGATTTCACTTCTTGTTGTTCCATATAAGGAATACTCAAATTAAACGCTATTGGCTGCTGCAGCTCATGCTGAAATCGAAGTGAAGTTTTTTGAAACAATTGTTGATTCAGTGCTTGCTCAGTTGATTTGATTGCGTCTCGAAATTGCGTTAGTAACGGTGCTTCATCTTCAGAAATCGATTGTCTCAGTTGCTGAACTATTAGATCTGCTTGTCCCTGATTGGTTTTTAAAAGCATTTGAATTAATTGATTAAGACCCTGTTCGGTCAGTGGAAGCTGCCGTAATACTGAAAGGAAGCTTGAGTTCGACAAGCCTATATTAGGCTGAGATCCTAAAGTCATTAGGGTTGCAAATTTAACCGATTTTTGAATGGAACGATGACTTAAAGAGGCTATTGTGGGTAATGAATTTATCAATAAGTTAAGTTCAGATGCCACTGCAGAAATTGTATTGTTTGGCAAACCACTTGTCGCATTAGAGTTAGCCGCCACCATAAAAGACTTGCTCTTGTTTGTTAAGTTGGCCGTAGGCGTATGCTCGGTATTAATTCTAAGGATCGATTTCACCAACTGTAACATTGGTTGCAGTGAACTATTAAGAGAGGGCTGGGGACGAGATGATATCAATTGAGACAGGGCTGACTTTAACACTTTTTGATGATCGATAAGCTTTACTTCAATAGTTCCAGATGCTTCATGATGAACTAACTTAAGCAACTGCCCGGGCTTGAGTTGTAATTGTAAAGATATGGACTTTTGGACTGATCCTAGTTGTAGCAACGTATTGTTAGCCTGTTGATGAATAACGGTGGCCAGCATTGGACGGTTGGTTGGCAGTAACAGTAATAATTTCAAAAATTTATTAGCGGCTAACAAAATCACTTGTTCCTGTGAAGGTGTTACCTTCAAAATAGGTTTTTGTTTGTTTCCATCCAACCTGATCTGAATAGTATCGCCCACTTTTAGATCAAGCGAATTGCTTGCTGTGATTTCTCCCAAGCGAGTTAAAAGCAGTGCTTGTTTATTCGTCACGCTGACAACACTGGCAGGAATAGAGCCTAGCTGCTGCAAACGATTAAGGAAATCAAGCGGCGCATTGGATGTATTGCTCTTTAAGAATACGGCAGGGGGGGGATTTGAAATTTGCATGATGGCAATATTTATCCACTGTGGGTAAAGGTCTGCCGCACTTAATTCGAATAAACGAATAGAACCGCTTGCGTTGTCTTTCAGTTAAAAAGAAATGTGTTAAAAAAATGTCACTCTATTTCCTTTATCGGCCATGTTGGTGGGACCTATAGTTTATTTTTATAGAAAGTGATAATGAAGTCTTTAGAAAGCGTCAATTAATTGCCGAAAATAAGTTAAATTGGATTAGGTTTTATTTTATCTTATTGATTTTATTGTGTATTAATGGTTGGCATGTAATTCGCATGTAGATTTGAAAGATATGGAAATTTAGGATTTTTATAATGGCACAACCTACTAACCTGCATAGTGTGAGAAAAAACAGAGCTCAAGTCATAGCGCATGACCCCCGACGCGTTGAGAATATAATTAGCAACAGGCGGGATATCCGAGTATTGGAATTATCTGATTTGCTCTCCCGAAGTCTTGAACTTGAAAAAATAGTTGAAACTTTTTCAAATGAAATTAAAAATGAGGTGCCTCACGTTGGCTTTCATTATGACTTTAGCGAAATAGATACCTCTTTTTCTCAAGGTGACGAAGCCGTATATAGTGCAAATTATCGACTGAGTGTCCAAAATGTATCAATAGGAGAGTTAACCTTCTTCCGTGAACGTAGCTTTTCAAGCGAAGAAATTTGTGACTTGGAAGACTTGTTATGCTGCTTAGTCTATCCAGTAAAGCACGCTGTCATGTATCGAACTTTACTCAAGTCGGCTTATAGTGATCCTTTAACGGGGCTCAATAACCGAACATCTATGGAGAAATGCCTCCCGAGAGAAGTTGACTTGGCAAAACGTCACCAACAATCGATGGCAATATTAGTTATGGATTTGGATGGGTTTAAAGAGATTAATGATAACCATGGACACGACATTGGCGATCAAATGTTACGTGAAGTTGGTCAAGTAATTCATAAAGCAGTTAAAAATACAGACTTACTTTACCGTTATGGTGGTGATGAATTTGTTGGGGGTTTAGTGCAGACCGATTTAGAGGGCGCAATATACGTGAGTGAGCGCATTCGATCAGGCGTAGAAAATCTGCCATCATTAACTGATTTACCATCGTGTAGAATAAAAATTAGCATTGGGCTAACCATGGTGAAGTTTTCTGACAGTTTTGATCAAGCTTTTAAACGAGCAGATAAAGCGCTTTACTCGGCAAAACTAGCAGGTAAAAATCAGATTTCTGTTTTATGAGAATGGCTATTAATCAAACGGAAGTTATATTTATTGAGCAAACAAAGAAAGTAACATTCTGAGTATTATAAAGTCTGGTTATAATTTAAGTTTCCAGACTGCAAACGCAGTGTTTTTATTAGTTTTGATAAATGTTGGGTTTAATTTTTACTAAAATAATTATTTTCAAATTTTAAAATTTTTATATAGTTATCACGAAAACTGCCTCATACCAAAATTTGACCGACCAGTAATAAAATGTTTCGAATAATAAAAACCTAACTAGACTTTTCTAAGCAACGGGTTAAAAGGTCTTCTCAACAAAGAATGATGGTCCTTAAAAACTAGTTGATACTTAAACAGTGTAATGACTAATAACGTAGTCATTCACCATAGACATAAATTCATTTGCAATATTGTCACCTTTCAAAGTGACTGTTTTCTTACCATCTTCATAAACGGGTGCTACGGGCTGTTCGCCAGTACCGGGTAAGCTAATTCCTATGTTGGCATGTTTACTTTCACCTGGGCCATTTACTACACAGCCCATAACGGCCACATTCATCGATTCTACACCAGGATATTTGTGTTTCCACTCTGGCATAGAAGTATCGAGTTGCTGTTGAATTTTCTTTGCTAATTCCTGGAAGTATTCACTCGTTGTTCGGCCACAGCCTGGACAGGCAACGACTGTCGGTGTAAAGGCCCGTAAGTCAAGTGCTTGCAGAATTTTTTGCGCCACTTTGACTTCACGATCACGTGAAGCTCCTGGTTCAGGCGTGAGAGAGACCCTTATCGTATCACCAATACCTTGATTCAATAAAATAGCCAATGCTGCTGTCGAGGCAATAATGCCCTGATCTCCCATTCCAGCTTCGGTGAGTCCCAGATGAAGTGCATAATTCGATTGTTGCGCCAAAGTCTGGTAAACAGACACAAGATCTTGAACATGACTCATTTTGCAGCTGATAATAATTTTATTATCAGCCATACCAATGTCTGTAGCCATTTTTGCACTATTCAATGCCGACTCGATTACTGCACGACGGTTTATTTGAGCTAACGCCAAAGGATCGGCAAGGTTGGCATTTCGGGTGAGTAAACTAGCTAATAGCTGCTGATCAAGGCTGCCCCAATTTACCCCAATGCGAACAGGTTTATCATACTTACAAGCTACTTCGATCATGTCAGTAAATTGCGTATCTCGTCTTTTACCGTGCCCAACATTACCTGGATTGATTCGATACTTGGCTAAGTATTTAGCGCAGTCGTCATGTTTTTTTAACAGTTTATGCCCGTTGTAATGAAAGTCGCCAATAACCGGTACTTCATAACCATCGCTTAGTAAACGGTCGGCGATATAAGGAATTGCTGCAGCTGACTCGTCATTATTAACGGTGACACGCACCATCTCTGAGCCGCTGTCGGCCAGTAGCTTTATTTGCTCAACCGTTCTATCAACATCCGCAGTGTCAGTATTAGTCATCGATTGGACGATAACGGGACCACCATTACCCAATTGAACATGCCCAACTTTTACTGCAATTGTTTTATGCCTAACTAATGGTTGCATTTGTAATCAGCCAATTAATAATTAATTGCAATAGTAATGAACATCACAGGTGAATAAAAGGGTTAAACTGATTGTGATAGACGATATTCTAAATTAATCACTAAAAAACTCTCCATCCTTAAGCAAAAGCGACCTTGGTTTCAAGTTATATCTACATTAGAATTAGATTACTGACCATCAACCTCCCAACAACTTACATTAGGAGTTATTTTGTTAAACAAAGTAACCATTTTAGCTTTCGACCTCGACGATACACTTTGGCCTTGTATGCCAGTGATTCAACACGCCGAAGAAACTCTCTATACCTGGTTAGATCAACATTACCCGCGCATAACTGCCAATCACGATCCTCAACAATTAGTTGATTTACGCAAGCAGTTCACAGCCCAAGATAAAAAATATTCGGTTGATTTGTCGATGATGCGATATGAGTTTTTAAAAAAGTTGGCGACCGATAATCAATATGATGTGGGTGAAGTTGCTGATAAAGGCTTCGATGTTTTTTATAATGCACGTCAACAGGTTAATTTTTATGATGATGTCTTTCCTGCATTAGAACGCCTGAGTTTAAAGTATCGTCTTGGTGCAATTACCAATGGTAACGCCAATGTCGAAAAAGTCGGACTAGGTCATTTAATGGAACATACTATTAGTGCTATTGATCTACAGATCGCTAAACCAGATAAACGTATATATCATGCTCTTGCGGATCGCTTCGACGTGCCGACAGAGCAAATACTCTATATTGGTGATCATCCTGAATATGATGTCATTGGCCCCCAAGTAGCCGGTCTACGCGCGGCTTGGATTAATCGAGAAGATCATCAGTGGCCTCCGTCTTTACCACTTCCAAAATATCAAATTACCAATCTATACGATCTTGAAGCGTTATTGAAAAATCATTGAAGCACAGACTGAGTTGAGTGCATTTCTATGAAGGCATCGAAAACTTTTTTCGCCAGAATGGGTTGGGCGAGGGCAGTTGGGTGAATACCGTCACTTTGCATTAAAGCCGGATCGCTAGCAGCAACACCTTCCAGAAATTTAGGCAGGTAATAGGTTTCGTTCTGACTGGCTACTGTTTCGAAAATTGCCTGAAATCGTTGATTATACGCAGCCCCAAGATTGGGTGGCATGCGGACACCAATCATTATTGTTGCAATGTTTTGTGCATTAGCCATTTTCAACATTCGATTTAAGTTTGCCGTTGTTTGCTCGAAGTTCAATCCCTGCAGTCCGTCATTCCCACCAAGCTCAATGATCAAATGTGACGGCTGGTGCTGCATCAGTAAGTTTGGCAGTCGACTGACGCCACCAAAAGTTGTTTCACCACTAATACTGGCATTGATTACCCTTGTTTGTGGGAATCTAACCCCTATATTAGTACTAAACAAAGCAGGCCAGCTTTGATCAATCGCTATATTATGCGCTGCACTTAAACTATCACCTAAAATTAGAATTTTAGTAACGGAATTCTGAGCGTAAACAGAAGTCTGAAACAGGAATAAAAAAACCAAACTGATGGCTGAATTGATGAACAAGGATAAATTTTGCATTTCTCTCCACAATGTAACTAAAACTGTCAAAACACCGGATGGTATGCTCGACATTGTGCAAGATGTATCGCTGAAGGTGAAGTATCAAGAAGCCCTTGTTATAAAAGGGGCCTCAGGTTCAGGCAAAACAACTTTGCTGGGTCTTATGGCTGGTCTTGACCAAATAAGTTCAGGTGACATCGAATTACTTGGGAATTCGCTCGGCGACAAGAATGAAGAGCAACGTTCATCTATTCGTTCTGGAAAAGTTGGTTTCGTATTTCAATCCTTTCAGTTGGTACAAGGTGCAACCGCACTCCAAAATGTTATGCTGCCATTAGAGTTAAGAGGCGAAAGTGATGCCTACGACCGTGCCCAGCTCAGCTTACAGCAAGTGGGTCTCGAACTTAAGAAAAACACGTTGATTGACCACCTTTCTGGCGGTGAGCAACAACGTGTCTCAATTGCGCGGGCCTTTGCAGTGCAGCCAAAAATTCTATTTGCTGATGAGCCAACAGGTAATCTCGATGCTAAAACAGGGCGGCAAATAGCCGACTTGATGTTTCGCCTTCGAGATCGATCGGGCACAACATTAGTGCTTGTTACGCATGAGACTGACCTGGCAGAGCGGGGTGATCGACAAATTTTGATCGATTCAGGCCGCCTAATTACATCAGACCAAACGCAAAATATAGGCTCAGGTTAAATTAGCCGATGTTAAAAATGAAATCTTCAGGTATTCAGTCTTACTGGTTAATGTTGGTTGCGACAGTCATTACTGTCAGCATCGTTACTTCTAGTCAGCTGCTGACTCAACGTATTAGCTTGTTACTAGATCGTCAGGCGAGTGAATTGTTAGCCGCTGATTTAGTCGTCGTGTCAGGCGAGCCCATTAGTTCAGATTATCAGCAACAAGCAGAAAAAATTGGCTTAGATGTAGCCAATATTATCAGTTTCAGAACCGCTATCTTTATTGACGATAGTCCTCAACTAGTTGCCATTAAAGCCGTCGATAATGCCTACCCTCTTCGTGGATATTTAGAAATTTCGAAAGACACTGTGGGCGATAAACTAAGAGTAGAGCAGGGTCCAAAGATAGGTGAGATTTGGGTTGATCCGAAATTGTCGCAACTAATGTCGGGTCTTGTCACGCTTGGCAGTGCGCAGTTTAAAAGTGATTGGATATTAACCTTTGAACCGGATAGAGGTGGGGGTAGTGTGTTTAACTTATCACCTCGAATCCTAATGAATATTGATGATTTGGCATCTACGGGTTTGATTGTTCCTGGCAGTCGAGCTAATTATCGATTGCTTTTTTCCGGTCAACCCCAAAAAATAATTGAGTTTACTGAGTGGCTTAAACCTAACTTGAAGGCTGCAGAAAGTCTACAAGACCTAGAAAATGCACGACCTGAAATGCGTCAATCTTTAGATCGTACTCGCCAATTTTTTTCACTATCGATCGTACTCACTTTAGTAATAGCGATGGTTGCGATTGCTATTACGGCCCGTCATACGGCTAATCAGGAAGCTCCTAAAGTAGCCATGCTCAGAGCCTTCGGCATATCACAATCACGCTTAATGCGCTTTTACGCCGAACAATTAGGTAAAGTCTGGATAATAGCGACACTAATGGGTCTTGTAATTGGCTGGTTTTCACAATACCCATTGCAATGGTTGTTAGATACCTGGTTTGGCAAAGAGTTACCGGTTATTAGCACCGTAATGCCCTACATTAATGCGGCCATCGTTGGTTTTATTAGTTTGATAGGCTTTAGCTTACCATTTTTGTTTAATGCAACAGCAACGCCACCAATGCAGGTATTTCGACCTAGTCACAGCGATCAATCGATCCGTCGTAATCTGCTCATTATTGCTTCTGCTATCTTTAGTGTTTTCCTCGTTTTGATTGTCTTAGTGCAAAGTTCAAAGTTAGCGGTTGTAACGCTAGTGATGATTCTAGCCGTGGCGTTAGTATTGCCAGCCATATTCTATCTAATGATCAATACTCTTTTATTTTCGGGCAGAAGACAGTTCTGGTTGCGTCAATACTTATTAAGCCGACTAAAAACCAAAACTCGCGGTGCATTGGCCGTAATGTCTGGTTTTTGCCTCGCTCTATTGGCAATACTATTGATTGGCGTGGTTAAGGATGAACTCCTGAACTCTTGGGAAAAACAATTGCCAGAAGAAATTCCTAATTATTTTTTGATTAATTTAAGAACCGACGAAGTACCTGCAATTGAGCAATTCTTACAACAGAGAGAAATCGAATCCTCCAAAGCCTATCCTTTAGTACGTGCTCGCTTAACGCACATCAATGAGGAATCAGTAGAGGATATAGAGTTCATCGATCCACGGGGGTCTCACTTAATAAAACGCACCTTCAATGTCAGTTATGCGGACAAATTACCTGATGATAATGAAGTTATATCAGGGCAGTGGATTGTTACTGATGGCGATACGCCAGAATGGTCTATTGAGTCAGGACTGGCGAAAAACCTGGGTTTGAAACTCGGCGATTCATTAGCCTTTGATATAGCTGGTGAAGTTATAAAAGCGCCTATTACCAGTATCAGAACTGTGCTTTGGGAAAACTTTAAACCTAATTTTTACTTGATGTCAAATCGACAACTACTCGAGAACCAACCACAAACATGGTTATTAGGAGCGTTAATTACTGACGAGAAAAAAGCTGAATTGAAACAGCTCATCAAAGACTTTCCATCAGTGACCTTGCTTGACATAACCGAATTGATGTCACGTATTCGAGGCATCGTCAGTCGGGCTACAAGTGCTTTAGAGTTTTTCTTTTTATTCGCAATGGCGTCAGCATTTATTGTGCTGATGGCTGCTATTCAAACAGGACGACGTGAACGTGAGCAAGAGTCCTCTTTGCTGCGCGCACTGTCTGCCAGTAGTGGTCAGCTATATAAAGCTCATATCTTTGAGTTTACTTTAATGGGTGTTTTAATTGGTTTTTTTGCGGCGCTCTTTGCGAGCATTGCTGGTTGGGTTATTAGTGTGCAGTTTTTTAATATTGAATATCATTTCTCATCAAGCATCTGGCTTTATGGCATACTTTCTTCGACTCTGGTCCTGACTACTGTTGGTACTCTAGTCAGTAGAAAGGTGTATCACGTTTCACCGATGAAAACTCTCAGGTCGTAAGCGATGGTCTCGTTAGCCAGCGCCAGTAACGATCATAATTGATAATGCCAAACTCTAAATCAATAATGCCTAGCCCTATAACTCATAAAACTCGCCATTCCTTAGATTCTACTTCTTTAGACTCAGATTCAGGATTGACTGTGGATAAAGATAATAAGCAAAATCTAATCAACCTGATCAGTAAGAAAATTGTCTGGGATGATGACATAGCACTCGCATTTGAAACTGCAATTAATATTGATCGGAAAGACAAAAGTGAGCCTAATAGTATCGATGTAGTGATGCGAGTGCTTGAGATGGATTGCGATAAACAAGTCGTCATTGCCTCTTTACTCAGTGACCCTCAAATGCCAGCGTTCGAAGGTGGCTTTGTAGAAGCAAGGTTTGGCAAAACTGTTGCGCTGTTAACTGATGGTGTGAATCAACTCAACCACTTACGAAACTCTAACCAGCCTAAACAAAAGACCCCTAAGCAGGCCGAGAAATTACGCCGTTTGTTGATGGCAATTATTACTGACGTGCGCGTCATGGTGATTAAACTCTGCTATCGAGTTGAGCGTTTAACGCTGCTAAAACATCAAGACTATGAAGATCGACGAATGATTGCTCAGGAAACTATTGATATATTTGCACCATTGGCTAATCGTCTCGGCATGGGCTTAATCAAATGGGAGATGGAGGATTTAGCTTTTAGAGCGATTGAACCGATAGCCTATAAAAAAATTGCGAGCTTGTTAGAGCAAAAACGTAGCGAACGAGAACTGTTTATCAATCAATTCTCAATCGAATTGCATGATCTATTAAAGCTACAAAATATTCAGTCGTCAGTGAGTGGCCGAGTCAAGCATATTGTTAGTATTTGGCGCAAAATGCAGCGCAAAAATCTTGAATTTCATGAGTTGTTTGACGTCAGAGCCGTCCGAATTCTGGTCAGTTCACTGGCTGATTGTTATGCTGTGCTGGGTGTAGTGCATACCACTTGGCAGCACGTTCCAAAGGAGTTTGATGATTACGTTGCAAACCCTAAGGTAAATGGCTATCAATCTTTACATACGGCCGTCGTGGCTGATAATGGACAAATTGTAGAGGTCCAAATACGCACGTTTGAAATGCACCAGAAGTCAGAGTTTGGCGTAGCCTCGCATTGGCGTTACAAAGAAGGCGTCAACCTTGATCCTAAAATGGAAAACAGTATTTCTGCGATGCGCGATATGCTCGATGGTTCGAGTGAAGAAGTATTAGACGTCATTTCTAATATTTCGACTGAACTATCGAATGATCGGGTTTATGTTTTTACACCGCAGGGCAATATTATGGATATCCCGAATGGAGGTACTCCGTTAGATTTTGCCTACGCAGTGCATTCTGAAGTAGGCCATCGCTGTCGCGGCGCTAAGGTAAATGGCCGAATTGCCACTTTGACGACTGAGCTGCATACCGGTGATGAAGTCGAGATTTTAACCACTAAAGATAGTCGGCCTAGCCGTGACTGGATGAACAAGAACCTTGGTTTCATCAAGTCAGCAGGCACTCGTTCTAAGGTGAGAAGTTGGTTTAATCATCAAGATTTCGAACAAAATGTTTTAGATGGCAAGAGCATTTATGACCGAAGTTTGAGTAAGTATTCGATTCATCATGCGGATATAAAAATGCTAGTTGAACATTTTAAACGTAAAGAAGCCGATCAGTTTTATGCTGATATTGGTCGTGGACTTATTACATCAGCTCAAATTATTGGTTTTTTACAAACCGAACCTGAAAGTGAAGATCCTTTTAAGAAAGTCAAAAAAACAGGGCTGAAATCACCCACATCGAGGGATGAAGTGAGTATTCACGGGGTTGGTAATTTAATGACCCAGTTTGGCCAATGCTGCAAGCCCGTGCCTGGCGATTTGATTATTGGTTTTATTACCACTGGGTCGGGAATTACTATACACAAACACAATTGCCCTAACATGCTGGCATTACCAGAAAACAAACGACAGCGTTTAATTGAGGTTGAATGGGGCCAGGGTTCAAACGCTGTTTATCCAGTTGAAATTTCTCTGGTAGCATTTCGTCGAACCAGTTTAATGCAAGATATTAGTAGTATCTTAGCTAATCAAAAAATCAATTTATTGGATATCGACTCAAAGACCAACAAGGTAGAACAAATGGTTTATACCAAACTCACTATCGAGATCCAAAGTGTTGATGACCTAGTGAGCATTATTGAAAAATTATCGCAGTTACCCAACGTACAAGAGGTTAAGCGAATTGCCTGATATCGCATCTGTCCTGAAACAGGGCAGCAAAATAGCCGTTAATCGGCGCTTCTCAATTGCGCCGATGATGGCTTATTCCGATAGGCACAGTCGCTACTTTTTACGCTTATTATCGAAGCATAGTTTGCAATATACCGAAATGGTGACCGCTGCTGCCGTTGTGCATGGCGATCAAGACTATCTACTAGGGTTTAGTCCTGAAGAACACCCACTAGCCGTTCAACTGGGAGGGTCTAATCCTGAACAGCTTTATCAAGCCGCAAAAATTTGTACCGACTATGGCTTTGACGAAATCAACTTGAACTGTGGTTG
>JBLHWR010000052.1:0-14063 GCA_047629275.1 Gammaproteobacteria bacterium | reverse complement strand
GCTCTAATATCGGTAAAATGAAGCATATTTATCGTCAAGGGCTTGCGCATCGTTATGGGCGCACCATGCAATCGATCGCTGGAATACACTATAACTTTTCGATGCCGGACGATTTCTGGCCTTACTGTCAGCAATTATGGGGAGATAAGGGCGATCTGCAATCCTTTAAATCACAGCGTTATTTTGATCTAATCCGCAATTTTCGTCGTCACTCTTGGTTGTTAATTTATTTATTTGGCGCTTCTCCTGTATTTGACCGGAGCTTTATGGACAAGGACAAATCCCATAAACTAAGCAAGTTGAACGAACATACATTGGGGTTACCTTTTGCCACGTCTCTAAGAATGAGCGACCTTGGCTATCAAAGTAAGGCCCAAAGCGCGGTTACTATTAGCTATAACGACTTAGATAGTTATATCCATGGTTTGACACAAGCTATACAACAGCCTCATCCCGAATATGAAAAGATAGGAAGTAAGATTAACGGCCAGCATAGTCAACTCAATGCCAATGTTCTTCAAATTGAAAATGAGTATTACAGCGAAATCCGGCCTAAGCGTGTTACAACAGCAGACGAAAAACCGATGACGGCACTTAAGGAGCGAGGCGTTGAATATGTCGAGGTGCGTATTTTAGACACCAATCCATTTTTACCTGTTGGTATTGACGCGCAGCAAATTCGTTTTCTTGATGTATTCTTGTTGTATTGTTTGCTGTCTGATAGTCCCGAGTTAACACTTGAGGATCAAAAGGAAATTCAGTACAACCAGCAACAAGTTATTCAACAAGGCAGAAAGCCTGGCTTGATGCTTAAAAAAGACGGTCAATCAGTCGCCTTTAAGGTGGTAGCGAACGAACTATTGACTGAAATAGAGCCTATTACTAACTTGCTGGAACTAGCGCATAAAAGCCAGCCTAACGCTCATTTAAACGATGAATGCGATGCTTATACTCAAGCGCTCTCAGCCCAAGTTAACAAGGTTGAAAATAGTGAATTAACCCCTTCAGGTATGATCATGCAAGAGACCAACAAGGGTAATGAATTTACTGAATCTATGTTGCACCAAGCGAGAAAACATCAAGAACACTTCACTTGTCGTGGCTTATCTGATGCGATGAATGACACGTTGCAGCTTGCGGCCAAGGAATCTATCCTCCAGCAACAGCAACTGGAAGCGAATAATGATAGTTCGTTTGATGAATTTCTTCAGCAGCATAATGCTTCATCATGAGTATAAATGGCGATAACGGATAATTCACCGGCTTGAAAACTTTAATCGGAGGTAATTATAATTGTTCGTAATTAACTGCCTCCGCACGAGCACCGGAATTTTTATCGTCTCAGTAAACTATAGAAACTTAAATTCTGATGTGCTTTATAGCCTTTAAATCAGGTGGTTATTGAAATTTATGTGAATAGAGCTCAAAGGTAAGATCTGCTTATATCTGCATCTTCTTCATGATTTGGTCGCGCTTTGAGCGCCTTTTCCTGCCCGTCTTAATGGGCCGTATATCTCGCTCAGTGACTTTACTGTCAATATCCTATTTGCCGCCCTCAGCAGAGCCTGTTAACGCTTGCCAATAATTCAAGGTATACGAGACAGCGATACACAAATAGCTTTTTGGGGGCAGGATTTATGCAGTTTTATCTCGCTATTTTTAAAATTTTCTAAAATGCACAGGGCCTCTTTTTGCTTTATTTGATGGCGCTCGTTAGTGAGTCATAACTTAGTGCGTTTTTCTATCGTATAGCGTTTTTGAATTGCGCTGATAGCAACATTGGCTTTACCGATTTTTTTAGGTTGAGCAATCAGTACCTCGTTAAATTTACGTCCGGCCTACACCCAGCAAGCAGAAAATATGGCTACTCAAAGTAGCCATAAACACCATAACCCTCGCACTGCAAGTACCCCTTATAACCTGTTCAAAAGCTTCTCGATATCCATGCCCGGACTGGATTGATAGTTATAAATGGCCACCGGCTGTTGTGCAAATTGGCCATACGGCAGATTTTCTGAATTCGTCACCACAGACAGGGTGAGAACTCAGGTGGTCGCGACGCAGCGAGCCAGATAAGGAGCAGTTCGGCTCCCGGGGTGGGCGGCCACAGTGTGGGGAGTGCCGGCGGCGACGATCTGGCCTCCCTTGTCGCCACCCGCCGGACCAATGTCGATGACCCAGTCGGCGGCGGCAACCACGTCCATATCGTGTTCAACCACGATCACGGTATTGCCGGCATCGACAAGCCGGTTGAGCTGGGTGAGGAGCAGCAACACGTCAGCGGGGTGCAGCCCCGTGGTGGGCTCATCGAGAACGTACAGCGTGTGACCGCGGCGCGCTCGTTGTAACTCGGTCGCAAGCTTAATGCGCTGCGCCTCGCCCCCGGAAAGCTCGGTGGCTGGCTGTCCGAGACGCAGGTAGCCGAGGCCCACCTCACGAAGGGTCTCTAGGCTGCGCAGTGCCGACGGCACGTCGGCGAGAAACACCGCTGCTGCATCTACTGTGAGCCCCAGCACTTCGGCTATATTCTTGTTGTGGTATGTCACTTCTAGGGTCTCAGGGTTGTAGCGCGAGCCGCCGCAGTCGGGGCAGGGTGAGTAACTACCGGGCAGAAAAAGCAAACCGACAGCCACAAATCCCTCTCCCAGGCAGGTCTCGCAGCGACCACCCGGTACATTGAACGAGAACCGGCTAGAGCTGAATTTTCGACTTCGTGCCTTCGGAATGGCGGCGAACGTTGCGCGCACCGCATCGAACAGGCCGGTATAGGTGGCGAGATTGGATCGCGGGGTGCGACCTATTGGCTTCTGGTCAACGCGCACCAGCCGGTTGATCGAATCAACGCCGCTAATCGCCTCGACCGTGGTGTTTTCGACGGGTTTAGGCTCCGGGTGCTCATCCTGCTCCCCGGTTGCCGAGCCGTTGGATGCGCTGCCTGCAACGGGATCCTGGTCGGGGTGAAGGTATAGGCTAACGGCCTCGGCGAGTACCTGGCTCACTAGAGTAGATTTACCTGAGCCGGAGACGCCGGTGACCGCAGTCAGTACGCCAAGCGGAAACTCAGCGTCGAGATTGCGCAGATTATGGCGGGTGACTCCCGTCAGGTGGAGCCAGCCGAGAGGATCCCGCAGCTTGCGTGCAGCCGGCAGCGGGCGCTCGTTCGCGAAGAGAAACTCCCGCGTGATGGAGTCGGGCACATCTTTAAGTCCCGCCGTCGGTCCGCTGTAGAGTACCTTTCCGCCGTGCTCCCCCGCGAGTGGGCCGACGTCGATCACCCAATCGGCGCGGCGCACCACGTCCATATTGTGCTCTACAACAAATACAGAGTTGCCGCTTGATTTCAGCTCTTCGAGCACCGCGAGAAGCGGCTGAGCATCTGCCGGGTGCAGCCCCGCGGAAGGTTCATCGAGTACATAGATCACGCCGAACAGCCCAGAGCGCAGTTGAGTCGCGATGCGCAGCCGCTGCATTTCACCGGGGGAGAGTGTGGGCGTCGCGCGGCCCAGACTCAGGTATCCAAGGCCGAGATCAAGCAGCACGTCGAGGCGGCGAGTAAGGTCGCTGGTGATTGTGGCACTTGGAGTGTTAGCGGGCTCTGGGCAGTCGAGCGCGCAGCGCAGCTCGGTGAGCGGCAGAGTATTGAGCGCAGCGATGGTGCGGCCGTTAAAAGTAACCGCAAGTGCCTCGCTGCGCAGCCCACTAGCCGCGCAGGTAACACACGGGCCCGATTTTACATACTTGAGCACGCGCTTACGTACCGTGGCGCTTTTCGAGTCAGCGAGGGTGTGCATCACATAACGCTGCGCGCTCCAGAACTTTCCTTTGTAGGGACGCGGTCGTTCCCGCTCGGGCATGATCTCGACCACGGGTTGTTCCTCGGTGAACAGGATCCAATCGCGATCGGCACGGGAAAGTTGGTTCCAGGCGGTGTCCACGTCATGGCCGAGCGCGCTAAGAATGTCACGCAGGTTCTTGCCCTGCCACGCCCCTGGCCAAGCTGTTACAGCACCCTCGCGGATGCTCAGCGAGGGGTCGAGCACCATTGATTCTTCGCTGACAGTGTGCGCTGTTCCGAGTCCCTGACATGTCGGGCAGGCACCCATGGCGGTGTTTGGTGAGAAAGAGTCTGATTCCAGGCGCGGGGCGCCATCAGGGTAGATGCCAGTTCGGGAATAAAGCATCCGCAGAGAGTTTGAGAGGGTAGTGACGGTTCCTACGCTTGAACGAGAGCTCGGTGTTCCCCGGCGCTGCTGCAGCGCAACTGCCGGCGGAAGGCCAGTGATTTCATCTACTCGAGGCGTGTGGCCCTGCTGGATCAAGCGCCGGGCGTATGGCGCGACCGACTCGAAAAATCGGCGCTGAGCCTCGGCGAAGAGTGTCCCGAAGGCAAGGGAGGATTTGCCCGAGCCGGACACACCGGTGAAAGCGACTATCGAGTCCCGGGGCAGATCCACGTCGACGTTCTGCAGGTTGTTCTCCCGGGCACCGCGCACGCGCACGAAACCAGTGGGCGTCGAACATGAAACTGATGAGGCGGCGGGGATGTGGCTCAAGGAAGTGTAAACTGGCAAATGCAGGATGCCACTATTCTTTCTTTTTTTCATTATGAAAAACCCCTTTGGTTAGTTTTTGTCTCTACGTGCAGGAATAATATGGTTTTACCAGAATTAGTGTGGAATGGTCACCCTGTTTTGCCATTTATTTAAATTGTTTTTAATGCGGATAATTATCGGGCAGAGGATTTAAAAAAGGCTCAAAAGAGCCTTTTTAGTTACTTATTTTTAATTATTTGCGGTGTGTGTTGCTATCACATCCATTAATGCTGGAGAAAGGCAATCATAAGGTGTTAATCCTTGAGATGTTAATTGGTTACGTATTGCAGCCATATCTTCCGGGTTAGTTCCTGTTTCAATAATTGATGACACAAACGCTGCAAATTCTGGCGCAGACCAACCTTTTTGCACAGATAATTCAGTATGAATAAAGTCCAAGCCAAAAAAAGGATGTTCTGTATTGTCAATACGCCCGTACATATGTACTCCACAACCCTTACAAGCAAATCGCTTAATAGCGGCACTGTCATCAATAACCTTGAGCTTCGACTCATTGTTCGTTACTTTAAGCTCATCTTTTGGAACCACGGCTACAAGTGAGAAAAGAGCACCACTGGGTTTCCAACATTTAGAGCAACCACAAGCGTGATTATGAGCACTTTGGCTTTTAATTTCAACTGTAACTGCTTTTGAACGGCAATGGCATTTTAACTCGCCGCCATTAAAATTATCTAATGTTGCTTGAATACCATTGTCAATATTAGGATGGATAAGTACACCATTTGAACAACAGAATGTTGCTTTATATTTATTTACAATTTTATTTATCATGAGATTGAACCCTTAGATTTAAGTCTTATTCTTGTGATGCAAATTCAGGTGCTGCTTTTCGATGAGCGGTATAAATCGCTTATAAGCGATGAAGATAGTTTAATTTGATTTAATTAAGATGATAATCCCTTATTTTGGTAAATGATTATTACTCATAAGGCCTTAATGTTTTTTTACGATTATGTTGGGTTAACACTTGCTCGAAGATGAAGATCATTAGGGGCTATTGATCTTTCCCATTGGCAGACAAATCATTAAACATGGGAGTGCAAGCATGCTTCCAAAGTGGATTTTCAATTGGTCGTATCTTGTAGCAATCGCACAAAAATGTTTTAACCGAGCAAATACGTTTTCAATTAAATGTCGATATTTGTAAAAGCAACAATCTATATCTGAATTACCTAAGAGTGAATTTTTCTTTCTTGGAATCACGGGTATTAAATTCCTCTCTCGTATTTTTAGCCTAATTACTTCGCTATCGTAACCTTTATCAGCGACGACAAAATCACCTTGAGGTAAGAGTTGAATCAACTCATTAGTAGCTTTACTATCATGCACTTCTCCACCTGTAATGATGAATTCAATCGGTAAACCATAACTATCAACAGCTAAATGCATTTTTCTTATAGTACCGCCTCGACTTAACCCTACTGCTTGCGGTTGTTCATTCTCAGCCTTTGCACTATGGGAGAGCCTCGATGTAACTGCCATCAATAAGCTCTCATTCAACATCACTATCGCTGGATGATGTTTTAAATAATCTAATCAAAATTCTTTTTCTAGACCAAAGTAAAAATCGGCGATAAATCGTATTCCATAAACCAAAAGATTCAGGTAAATCACGCCAAGGACAGCCAACAGGTAAGCGATAGATAATCGCTTACCTGTCTGTCTATGTTCAGATTGGTTATACACTCTATCTTCAAGCAAAATAGTTTTTACCATAACTCATCAATAAGCATTGTTCGGGGCATGGTAATTTCGTAAAGTTTATTTTTGGTGAAGTAGATTAGATGGGACTGCCAGATATCGTGTAAATTTCAAACAAAGATCAACAGCCCATAGTGTAAAAACCAATTAACTAGGTTATTACTATTGATTTCATGATTATCAATATGAAAAAACATCAGAAAGGATTGGTGAAATAAATGGTTTTTAGGCTCTTAGATACGTTATTTGATTTAATGATCCGGGTGTTTAGTCTATAAAAAACTTATGTAGGTACGATTGAGAGGTTAAAACAACGGTAAGATGGAACATATCAAATTCTTTACGATTTAAAACTATTAGGAAACCTCTACTTTTTAGAGAAGATCCCAATTTAGGTAAAAGATAACAATATTTTACAGGCGCCCTCTTTAGTCATTTTTTCCCTAACTAATCAATTTCAATGTTAGCACCAGCAGAGGCTAAATAGAGCGTTCAATATCTAACACAAAAACTTTGATACGGCCCTCTCTGGCAGCCAAACTTCCTTCTATCAACATATCACGCAATTGTTCAGGTGTTTGCGGGCATTTTTCTCCTCTTCGAGGTTTTTTCAGTGTTTTATTTTTAGGCTGGGAACCAAACCAAAGCACCAAATAAATCCCACGTCCATGAGCAAGATAATCAGATGAGTATAGCTCGTCGAGTTGTTTGTCAGCGCTTCTCCATAACTCTGGGTGCCATTGCCCTTTTATTTCAATAGGAAGCCTTAAGCCATTAGTAGTGCATGTGACATCAACTTCTTTATCAGCTGCCACATGTGCTTCGGGGAGTAATTCAATACCACTAATATTTTGTCGTAATAAGCCTAATAGATGGTCACGGCAACGCTCTTCACCATATGGAATATTATGATCATCATAGAACCCTTGCCATGATTCAGCGTCATCTGCTTTTATTTTAGCTTGGACGACTGCCAACTCTTCAATCATATATGCTTGCAAATCATTCATTGAAACAGGAGTTGCATCCCGAATAACTGAACTAATTGTTTTCAATTCAGGAGGTAAGAAATTTTGCTCTACAATACGTTGCCTTTGTTCAGCGATGACACTTTTAATCAAATTTGTATAACCATCTTCAACTTCATCTTTCAAACGAGTCAAAGCTGTAATTGCCTCTTCTGTTAAATTCAAGGAAAGCTGTTTAATAAGTGAAGATATGAAGTCACTAGCATCACACGCATGATTCCTTCCAGAGGTTGTACCTATTGGACTTCTGGCCATTGGCCACAATTTTCTGAAAGTACTTATAACCCATTTTATTAGCTCACAACCAATTTGGGGTTGTTGTCTTGAATCAAAATCTCCGTTAAATAAGTTTCGAATAGACCAAATTAATTCAATATCCGCATCATTATCAAAATCGACAGAAGCATGTTCAAAATCAATAATTAATTTAATCGAAGATCTACTTAAGCGTCTTTTTTCATCTATCTCTGCATTTGATTTAGATAAGAACTTTTTGATTTGGGTAAATTCCCCAGAGTACAATAGTCTTTCTAAAAGGATTAGCTCTGTCTCATAAGAGAGATTAGGAAACTTAAAAAGCCATTCAGATGCTAACTCACAAACCGCATCTACTATAGTTTTATCTTTCATCAACGAATGTAACCCATCAACATATTCATTATTCGCAACTAATTGTGGCTCTATGTAACGTCTTTTCGCTTCAATCAACAGATCTCTCTGAATGACGCTCTTTTCTAACAACTCCCCTACATCGCCTATTCCTGCACGATATTCAATACTTGAATGTCCCCAAATAGAAAACAGACAGGCCAAGAGCTTTTCATTTGCTAAGTCATCAATACCTCGTCCATTCCTTATTCGCTCAGCAATGGCCACAATAAATATATACTCAGCATAATATCTATAGTTCTCAGTTTTCCCCTTAGCAATTACGTCTGCATTTAATTGTACTGGCTCTTGCTGTAAATAGGCTTCAATACCTTCCATAGCAGCCTCAGAAAGTTCATTTCCGAGCCATTCTGTAATACGGAGATGAGCAGGAATATCCCTGCCAATATCACTATATAGCTTAAGATATGCTTGCGCTGGATTTACAACTGACGCAAATTCCCCTGCGCGAAGCTGATCAATGTGTGCTAAAAAGTCTTGACGATGAATATTGTGTAAAGCTTGTTTTTTAACTCGATTGCGCTCTATTCTCTCTAAGTCCTTTACTTCCCATTCACTTGGAACTGGGTTAGCCAGATTATTAAGCCAATCCAATCCATCTGGGTGTTGTTTTGCGAACTCAATTGCTGCTAGCCGAACATTTCCTCCCCTCTCACCATTGTGATAACAAAGTTGGATAAGTTCCCTCCAGCGCTCATCTTCTTTATTAGCGGGTTCAAGGCTGCTGAGAAGATTGATAATATCCTCTTCAGTTATGGTTAAAGCAAAAAAAGAGTCCTGCAAGCACCGCCTTTTTTCCCAAATATTTCTATCGTCTCTCAATTCAAATAGAACCAGTTTATATAAATCGAGTCTTAATTTATTGCGAGAATTAATTAACTTCCCAAGTTTTTCCTCAGCATTACTTCTATATTGAGTTCGAGGGTGAATTGTACTGAGCCAATGCCAGAGCTTTTCAACGCTTATTTCACTATCGCCAATTACTCTGTAGATCAAATCACAAGCTAGTTCGGAGATGTCATCATGGCCAGATCTTTCGTACCACTCCCCCATCTCTACTGTTTTTTTCGAGAGCCCATTTAGAATAGATATCATCCGACTATTAGGCAGGCTTTTTTGCAGACGATAAAACTTTCCAATCATGCAATCGTTAATTGCTGCATAACTAATTACCAAATCTACGATGAGAGTATCACTAATACCTATACACTCAGTCGAATCAATCAGTTCTTCTGCTAACCTTAGAGAATCTCCACCACCAATACTAAGAAGCTTGGTTATAATATTTTCTATTTCTGCGCCTATTTTTACATCTATCAACGCATCTGAAGCAGCACTACGAATAGCAAAAACTTCTGTTACATCCATAAGCAACTTATATAACTCATCATGAACAGCTTCAACAGAAGACGAATTTTTAAATGCTTCCAAAAGTAACATTCGAAAAGGAAAAGATATGCGTTTATTAACTATTAGCGACTTTACTTCTGGTAGCAGTGCGTTTTGAACAAGAGCACACGTTGAATATGACTTCCATTTTCTGAAAGCAGGGTTCTCAACTGCTAGTTCAGCCAAAGCGTCCAGTAGTATTTTGGCAAGGTTCGCATTAAAAGCATCAGCATCTCCATATTCAATAACCCCCATAGGATCAGCTTTAATAACTTCAGTGGCTAGATCAGGAGCTTGAGCTAACCAAGCATGAAGGCCTCGCAAACTTGCAGGAATAACAACATTGGATTGAAAAATCGAGAGCAAACGACGCCTTTTTCTCGGAGTATCTGCTCTCTTGGCCAGCCATCTGGCACCTAGATACTCACCGATACTACGATGAAAATAACTGAAACGGTCGGTACCAATAGCCAAAAACAGTCTTGAGCTGGTTGCTTCACTGATTTTTGATGTGCCTGATAACTCCTTTAAGTCAGAAAAACTTAACTCGTCAATCTGTAAGTTTGCAATTGCTTTGCGAGCAATCGCTTCACTGCCAGTGACTATAAGACCAGCAAATGCGGCTCCGGCAACATCAAGCAAAGCACCCACTGACATTTGCTGAGTTTCTTTCTTATCATTATGTTCAGCAGCAAGGTTTTCTACTGCGAATTGATAGATCTCAGCTCTATTTTCTGGGAGGAGACCATTAGCAGAGATTTGAGCTATCATCAAAAGAGTCTGAGGATTACCAAGGAGATCTATTAACCCACGACTTTTGAAATGTTCAATTACGGAAGAAGCGCGATCTTCACCGAGCCGACTACCTAAATATTCAATAATTTCAGAGTCCTGAAGTGGGTAAAGATGCAATTCTAGAGGTTTATGGGAATAATGTTCTTCAATTATCGATACCCCGGTAGCACTGTGCCAATCAGCCACTCTACAAGACAAAATAAACTTAGGATAACCAAGCTGTTCCAACTGGGTTAAGACAGAATCTATTGCATCACTGTCACCTTTAGCACTAACTTCATCCAAAGCATCGATTACTAGTACCTGAGCACTTCCGAGAATTTTATTGGCGTTAAAGCTATTGATTAATCTCCGCGCTGTACAGTGTACAAAACCAGAAAGTTTGGCAATTGATTTGAGAAGGTGAGTTTTACCCATTCCCGCTTCACCCAGAATGACTATTGACTCAGTACATTCTATAAGCTGTGTTTGGTCAAACGTCTCGCGCCCTTTCTTTGTTTCAGACCAAAGTGTACGTGGAATGGTGATTTGACTCATTGATACTAACCCTCGCATGTTGATATGCTATTCACACTACAAACATTATCACTTTTAGCTAAAGGTTGTATTATTCACTGCAATATCGAATCTAAATTAATATATTCGATTTTTCCTTAATACCAGATCAAAAAAGCGAACTTAAAAAGTTCGCTTTTGGTTATTCAGAGTTTCCAACTAGAATGACCGTGATCACATCTATGATTACAGTCATTCTAGTTGGAAACTAACATTTCATATAAATCAATAATTTACAAAACAACTTCATGATAATCTAGTTGGAAACTTCCTATGATCTCTCTCCTGGAAAAATTAATTTAGGACAATAATGTTAATCTTCCGAACGGCATTAAAAATTACTCAATTAATTAATGCAACTTGTTTTATGAACAAAAACTCAATAATTTTAGCTCTATTTTAAGGTTTATAGTTTCCAACTAGATTGTCGGTTTCCAATTAGATAGTGCGGGTTTCCAACTAGGATGACCGCAATCACATCTATTAGCAAAGAGGATTAACTAATACGCTCAAATAACAGATCCCAGACGCCATGACCGAGATTAGTACCACGGTTTTCAAATTTGGTTAACGGACGCCATTCCGGGCGGGGTGCATAATCACTCTCGCTGGTGTTTTTAAAGTCTGCCGTGTCCTGTAATACTGCTAACATATGCTCGGCATAATTTTCCCAGTCAGTTGCCATATGAATCACACCGCCGATCGCAAGCTTATGACGCATATTTTCAATAAACGCAGGCTGGACAATCCGACGTTTATGATGACGCGCTTTATGCCACGGATCCGGGAAATAAAGTTGGAATACTGCCAAACTGTTATCGGGGATCATTTTGTCTAATACTTCAACCGCATCATGGTTAATGACGCGCAAATTAGTCACGCCAGCTTCTCCTGCATCCGCAAGGCAAGCACCAACACCGGGCCCGTGTACTTCAATACCAATAAAATTCTTTTCCGGTGCGTTTTTTGCCATTTCAATTAATGACTTACCCATACCAAAACCGATTTCTAATACAACGGGCGCGTGGCGTCCAAATAAACTATTAAAATCAATTGATTTTTCTTCAAAATCAATCCCCATAGTATCCCAGAGGGTATCTATTGCCGTCTGCTGACGGTTGGTCATGCGTCCTTCGCGTTTTACGAATGAACGGATTTTGCGCATATATTTACGCTTTTCAACGGAATCAGCATTTTCTTCACTTGCTGAATATTCTTGGTCAGTCATTTTTATACCTTTATCACGGGATCATTTATATTGGCCTATTATACCAATAATATTTAATAATGGATCGACTTTATCCCCTTCCAAATAAGCACCTAATATTTGTGGCGTTATATTTCCATAGCAACTCTGTTATGCTCGCGGCTCCTAAAAAGTTCTCAAAATATAAAAGAGTTTGTTGTGAATCACGAAAATTTTAGTCAGCGCATCATTACATGGCATCAAAAATTTGGCCGTAAAACATTACCCTGGCAACAGGATAAAAGTCTTTATCGAACTTGGGTGAGCGAAGTGATGCTACAACAAACACAAGTTGCCACTGTGATCCCCTATTTTAATAAATTCATGCGCGCTTTTCCGACTATCTCCTACCTTGCCAATGCGCCTTTAGATGAAGTATTGCATCACTGGACTGGACTCGGTTATTACGCCAGAGCCCGTAATTTACATAAAAGCGCGCAATTTATTCGTGATAATTACGCAGGGAATTTCCCAGAAGAGTTTCAACAAGTGCTGGATTTACCCGGAATTGGCCGCTCAACCGCAGGGGCTATTTTATCCCTGACCTTGAATAAAAACTTTGCTATTTTAGATGGTAACGTTAAACGTGTCCTCACTCGCCATCAAACTATCGAAGGTTGGACAGGTCAAAAAGCTGTTGAAAATAGCTTATGGCAACTTGCTGAAAGGGTAACACCGGCAAAACAAACCAACATATTTAATCAAGCAATGATGGATATGGGTGCGATGGTTTGCACACGCAGTAAAGCAAATTGTGCAGAGTGCCCTGTTCAGGACGATTGTTTGGCGCTTGCAGATGGAACAGTGCAGGCTTATCCTACACCTAAAGCTAAAAAGAAAATTCCAGTGAAAACAGCTGTGATGCTGGTACTGTGTAAAAATGGTAAAACGCTACACTTAAAAAAACGCCCGCCAGTAGGCATCTGGGGAGGATTATGGTGTTTTCCTGAATATGAAAGTGAAGCATTATGTCTGGCAGCCATTCAGGCACAGGGAATCGAACAGTTTAACAGCACCCTATTACCTACATTTCGTCATACTTTTAGCCATTTTCACTTTGATATAACCCCGCTTAAAATTGATGTTTCGATAATAGAAAAAAAACAAGTAATGGAAGAAAGTGACACTCTTTGGTATAACTTAGACCACCCACAAAAAATTGGTTTAGCAGCAGCAACAACAAAGATTATTACCGCCGTTAACAAAAACCTCTCAAAGGAGAAGATAGATGAGTAGAACCGTATTTTGCAGTTATTTAAAAAAAGAAGCCCCTGGTTTAGCCTTTCAATTAATTCCGGGCGCTTTGGGCAAACGTATCTTTGACAATATCAGCCAAGAAGCTTGGGCAGGATGGCAACAGAAACAAACGATGTTGATCAATGAAAAAAAATTGAAGTTATTGAACGCTGAAGACAGAAAAATTATTGAAGATGCAATGATTGGTTATCTTTTTGAAAATAAAGACGTAGATATCGAAGGCTATACGCCAGAAAAATAGTATTAATATGTTGGCCACCCTGTCGATTGAGATTAACGCTGATGTTTTTATTGCTAACCTCAATAGCGACAATGTTCACAAATAAAGCGAATAATGTTCAAAGGGTGAGCGAACAACAGGAAAATCAAGTAAATGTGTAGAAAGGTGTTGACGACCGAGACTAAAATCTATTTAATACGCCTCGTTCCGCTTCGTTAGCTCAGTTGGTAGAGCAGAGGATTGAAAATCCTCGTGTCCTTGGTTCAATTCCGAGACGAAGCACCATATTATGATTTACTGAAAAGATTAATTTCCAATTGGTAAATGAGGTTGATAACCTCGGTGCGAATGCACACGTTTTCGTGTGCCGACTTAGCTCAGTTGGTAGAGCAACTGACTTGTAATCAGTAGGTCACCAGTTCGATTCCGGTAGTCGGCACCATTAATACCTTCTTTATTTTTAAAGAAGCTTGTTTTAAAAACAAGAAAAAGTTTTGCTTCGTTAGCTCAGTTGGTAGAGCAGAGGATTGAAAATCCTCGTGTCCTTGGTTCAATTCCGAGACGAAGCACCATCATCCGAGCCCTTAGAG